>NZ_APHR01000021.1 GCF_000349205.1 Methylophaga lonarensis MPL
GAGTGCCGACGATTACATCATGTTCAAGATGGCGGCCAGCGAGATCGCCAACGGAATGGGCATGATCTGTTCATTTATGTCCAAACCTTTCAGCAACCGTCCCGGCAATGGCATGCACTTGCACGTGTCAATTGGCGACGGTGAAAAGAGTCTGTTCCAGGATGACAGTGATCCTACCGGCCTGGGCCTGTCCAAGCTGGCCCGCCACTTCATGGCTGGCATTCTCGAACATGCTCCGGCCTTGACCGCCATTGCTGCACCGACTGTTAACTCATACAAGCGTCTGGTGGTTGGACGTTCGCTGTCCGGTGCGACCTGGGCACCGGCTTATATTTCCTATGGCAACAACAATCGTTCGACCATGGTGCGTATTCCTTATGGTCGTATCGAACTGCGTCTGCCGGATGGCACCTGTAATCCCTATCTGACCACCGCGGCAATGATTGCTGCCGGTATGGACGGCATTGAACGTGAACTGGAGCCGGGCAAAGGCCATGACAGCAATCTGTATGACATGACTCCGGCAGAACTGGCAGAAAACGGTATCGGCATTTTGCCTCAAAACCTGCATGAAGCCCTGCTGGCTCTGGAAAAAGATGACGTCATCATGGGCGCGCTGGGCGAAGGTTTGGCCAAGGAGTTCCTCGAGCTGAAACATATGGAATGGGTGGAATACATGCGTCATGTCTCCGACTGGGAAATTAACCGGTACGTAGAATTTTATTAAGCCTTTCTTTTTGAAAGCATTTTGTTGGGAGAATTGTTATGTGTGGAATCGTTGGCCTTTATCTGAAAAACGATAAGTATGAGGGCGAACTGGGCAAGTTGTTTACGCCCATGCTGATTGCGATGACGGAGCGCGGCCCTGACAGCGCCGGTTTTGCTATCTACGGTGACGAAGTGACCGAGGGTTGCAAACTGACGCTGCGCCATGAAGATGAAAACTTCGATTGGCAGGCGCTGGCCGATGAGATTAAAACCAGCCTGAATACTACTGTGGACTGGTTCCAGAACAGCAAGGTTGCGGTTTTTAAAGTCGGTGCCGACGCTGAAAGCGTCGAAGACTATCTGGCATCAAATCATCACGATGTGATGGTGATGAGCGCAGGTAAGTCGATTGAAATTCTCAAGGAAGTTGGTTTGCCTGAACATATCGTTGACAGCTTCAAGCTGAGCCAGATGAAAGGCAGCCACATTATCGGCCATACCCGCATGGCCACTGAGTCTGCGGTCACCATGGAGGGTAGTCACCCGTTCTCAACCGGTCTGGATCTGTGCCTGGTGCATAACGGCTCGTTTTCTAACCACAACCGTCTGCGTCAGGAACTGAAACGTGAAGGTATTGAGTTCAGTACTGAAAACGACACCGAAGTGGCAGCAGGTTATCTGACCTATCGTCTGCAGCAGGGCGATTCTCTCAATGAAGCGCTCGAAAATGCGCTGCAAACGCTGGATGGTTTTTACACGCTGACTATCGGCACCAAAGATGGCTTTGCTGTGGTGCGAGATCCGATCGCCTGCAAACCGGCGGTCATTGCAGAAACCGATGATTACGTCGCAATGGCTTCAGAGTATCAGGCTTTGACCACCCTGCCGGGCATCGAAAACGCCAAGGTCTGGGAGCCCGAACCCGCCAGAATTTATGTCTGGGAACGTGGCACTACTCACTAAACAGCCTGAATCAGGAGAAGACTATGACTACCAACAATCTTGCTGAAAAATCAGCAACCGAAAACGGCGTTTACGATCTGGCGGTGCAATCGGTGCGTGAACTGAATCAGGCGCTGCATGATCAACGTCACCAACTGACCTGCACTGAATGGAAAGTGCTGAACCCGAAAGGTCAGCACAACATCGCGGTCGGTGTTGATAAAAAGCTGACCATCGATATTCAGGGTCACGCCGGCTACTACTGTGCCGGCATGAACAAGGAAGCTGACATCACCGTGCATGGCCATGCCGGTCAGGGTGTGGCGGAAAACATGATGTCCGGCACCGTTCGCGTCAAAGGTAACGCTTCATCGTCAGCGGGCGCGACTGCGCATGGCGGCTTGCTGATCATCGAAGGTGATGCCGGTTCACGTTGCGGCATTTCAATGAAGGGCGTCGATATTGTTGTTAAAGGCAGCGTCGGCCATATGAGCTGTTTTATGGGGCAGGCCGGCATTCTGGCTGTCTGCGGAGACGCCGGTGACGCGCTGGGCGATTCACTCTATGAAGCGCACATCTACGTCAAAGGTTCAGTGAAATCGCTGGGTGCGGACTGCATTGAAAAAGAAATGCGTCCGGAACACATCGAGGAACTGACCGCACTGTTTGAGCGCGCCGGTGTGACGGATCAAGACCCGAAAGACTTCAAACGTTACGGCTCTGCCAGACAGCTTTACAACTTCAAAGTTGATAACGCTGCTGCTTATTAATGGCTGATATTGCGAGGAAATAGCAATGAGTGAAAAAAGAAAATACATGACTGAACCGCGTGAGTCAGCGACCTTTGACCGTCATACGCTGGCGGAAATCCGTCGTGCTGCCGATACCGGCATTTACGATATCCGCGGCGCAGGCGCCAAGCGCAAACTGCCGCATTTTGATGACCTGCTGTTCCTGGGGGCGAGCATGTCGCGTTACCCGCTGGAAGGCTACCGTGAAAAATGCAATACCTCAGTGACCCTGGGTACCCGCTTTGCCAAAAAGCCGATCCATCTGGACATTCCGGTGACCATCGCCGGTATGAGTTTTGGTGCTTTGTCAGCTTATGCGAAAGAAGCGCTGGGTCGTGGTGCGTCTGCGGTAGGGACTTCCACCACCACCGGTGACGGTGGTATGACACCGGAAGAGCGTGGTCAGTCCACCAAGCTGGTGTATCAGTATCTGCCTTCACGTTACGGTATGAACCCGGACGATCTGCGTAAAGCTGATGCCATTGAAGTGGTGTTGGGTCAAGGCGCCAAACCGGGCGGTGGCGGTATGCTGCTGGGTCAGAAAATCACCGATCGTGTGGCCAAGATGCGTACCCTGCCGATGGGCGTCGATCAGCGCAGCGCCTGCCGTCATCCAGACTGGACCGGTCCGGATGATCTGGAAATCAAAATCAAGGAACTGCGTGAAATTACTGACTGGCAAGTGCCTATCTACATCAAAGTCGGTGCCACGCGTACTTACTATGATGTGAAGCTGGCGGTTAAAGCTGGTGCAGACGTTATCGTGGTTGACGGTATGCAAGGTGGTACCGCGGCCACCCAGGACGTGTTTATCGAACACGTGGGTATTCCAACGCTGGCGGCCATTCCACAAGCCGTTCAGGCGCTGCAGGAAATGGGTATGCACCGTAAGGTTCAGCTGATTGTTTCCGGTGGTATCCGTAACGGTGCCGACGTGGCCAAGTGCATGGCACTGGGTGCTGATGCGGTCGCGATTGGTACGGCAGCGATGGTGGCCTTGGGTGATAACGATCCGAAATGGGAAGAAGAGTACCAAAAACTGGGTTCCACAGCGGGTTGCTACGATGACTGGCATGAGGGACGTGATCCCGCCGGTATTTCAACCCAGGATCCGGAACTGATGAAACGCTTTGATCCGGTTGAAGGTGGTCGCCGTCTGGCTAACTATCTGCGGGTATTGACGCTGGAAGCACAAACATTGGCGCGTGCCTGTGGCAAGAACGACCTGCGAAACCTCGAACCAGAAGATTTGGTTGCGCTGACAGTGGAGTCAGCAGCCATGGCAAGGGTGCCATTGGCAGGAACTCAATGGATACCAGGCGCTAATAACTGGTAAGACCGAGTTTCGGTGTAAAGGGCTGGTGTCAGTGCAGGTATGGACTTACAAACTTACCCCACTGTAGTGCCAGACTGAGCTGACATCAGCCCTTTCATTTTGTCTGGAAAAGCAGGCCGATTGCGCCTGCTTGTTCCAAGTTTTCAGGTTTGTGCCCGTGTTCGGGCCAACTCAGCCTGCAATGACACTGGTTTACCCCCTTTAAGACAGCAAAATTGCGTGAAAACGCAAGCTTGACTGCTGTCTGCGAAAGCAGTGTCCGCGGGCTGAAGCAGGTGATTTACACCGGCAAATTCTAACCAAAAAGGAGTAAGCCTTAGTTGGAATTGTCGCTGCTAACCAGCCTGCAGATAATGGAATCGTGGCTGAACATGCATTGCACTTCAGCTTCACAGAGTTTTTCTCGATTTGTTCTCTCGTTGAGGCGTTAGGGTGGATCGGACCGTCACAGCAGTGTGATCCCCTGTCACGCTGGGCTGGTCCACCTTCTTTTTCAGAGAGCAAGGGCGGGTTGATTACTGAGCACATCCATGTAACAAGAGGATAAATCCAATGAATCTTCCCCTGCATATTCAGCTTGAAGATGTTCAGAATACGCCTGACCAACGATGCTTGCCGATTGACAGAGTCGGCATCAAATCCCTGCGTTATCCCGTGCTGTTCCAGGCCAGCGCTACAGAAAGCCCCATTCGTGTCGTTGCTGATTTCAATATGTATGTGCAGCTGGCACATGATGTCAAAGGCACCCACATGTCACGATTTGTGGAGCTGCTGGAAACACCGGATCTGGTGATTTCTCCCGATACCTTGTCTGATTTCATGCAACAGATGCTTGCACTTCTGGAAGCCCAAAGCGGACAGCTGGAAATGCAGTTTGCCTATTTCATGCGCAAGTCAGCACCGATTTCCGGTGTCAGCAGCATGATGGATTATCAGGTCAGCCTGATTGCCAATGTTGATCCAGAGTTCTCATTGACTGCCAAAATTGCCATTCCGGTCACCAGTCTGTGCCCGTGTTCAAAAAAGATTGCTGAATACGGCGCTCACAATCAGCGGTCTCTGGTCACGATCAGTGTTGAGCTGATTGAGCAGATGAGTCTGCCGGAATTGATCACGCTGGTTGAATCACAGGCCTCCAGCCAGCTGTATGGTCTGTTGAAAAGACCTGATGAGAAATATGTCACCGAATATGCCTACGACAATCCGAAATTTGTTGAGGATCTGGTGCGTGATGTGGCTGCCAGCCTGAACCAGTGCGCTGCGGTTGACCGCTATGTGGTCGAATGTGAAAACTTCGAGTCCATCCACAATCACTCTGCCTACGCCATGTTGCAGGGAGGTCGCGGACGCTCATGAATTCACCCAACCACAGCCTGCATCTACCGCATAGCAGTCATCCAGATATTGCTCCGGTCACCGAAATACTGGCTGCCATTGCCGCGGGTGAGATGGTGATTCTCATTGATGATGAAGATCGGGAAAATGAGGGTGATATTGTCATTGCGGCAGATGCGGTGACCGCCGAACATATCAATTTTATGGCCCGTTATGCCCGTGGCCTGATTTGTCTGACTTTGACGGAACAACGCTGCAAACAGCTGGATCTACCGTTGATGGTCAAACATAACCGTGCTCAGTTGACGACCAATTTCACCGTGTCGATTGAAGCGGCCAAGGGGGTGACCACCGGTATTTCCACGGCAGACCGGGCGCACACGGTTCGGGTTGCCGTTGCCGATAATGCCCGTGCGACGGATATTGTGCGTCCGGGACATATATTTCCTTTAATGGCACAGCCGGGCGGAGTGTTGGCTCGCGCCGGCCATACCGAAGCGGGTTGTGATGTCAGCCGCATGGCAGGTCGGGCACCGGCAGCAGTAATTTGTGAAATCATGAACGATGATGGCAGCATGGCTCGACTGCCTGATCTGGTGGACTTTGCCCGACAGCACGGTTTGAAAATCGGCACGATTGCCGATTTGATTCAGTATCGTCATCAGACGGAAACGCTGATTGTGCGCGAATCCAGCCGGCCAATCGCTACTGCATTCGGAACCTTTGAATTGACGGGGTTTCGTGACATCACCACGGACAAAATACATCTGGCGCTCAGCTATGGTGATCCGGCGCAGCAAAGCAGTTGTCTGGTACGGGTACACGAGCCGATTTCATTGATCGAGTTGCTTGATACAGAGGCTCACTCACACAGTTGGAGTGTGCACGATGCCCTGCAAACCATTGCCAATGAAGGCGCCGGAGTGATGATTCTGTTGCGTCGTGATGAGGCAGAGGCCGATATTTTGCGGCAGCTCAGTCAACCGGATGCCTTGCTGACTGCCAGTTATGAACTCAAGGATTATGGCATTGGTGCCCAGATTCTTCGGGAGCTTGGCGTCAAGCGCATGCGTTTGATGACCCATCCACGCAAGATCCCCAGCATGACCGGGTTTGGTTTGAGTGTGGACAGCTATCTGCTACCACAAGTACACCAGTCTGAAGAGCAACATAATCTCGCTGCACTGCTGGTCTGAACAGGGAGTTGTCATGGCATCAGCCGAACTGAACGCGGCACTGCATCGACATTATTTGCGTAATCAACGCTGGGGCTTTTTCTGGGCCTTATGCACCGCCGTGTTATGGGGAGCCTGGTATATTCCCGGCACGGCTGTCTGGTATGAAGAGCCGTTTATCAGTATCGATCAGAATGATCATGGCCTGCGTCTGGCAGCCACAGCGGTTATGACCTGGATACACGCCATTATGGTATTGCTGTTTTTGCTGCTGTGGAATGGCATGCTCGGCAAGATCGCTGATTTTGGCCGCACAATCGTGCGTTTTCGACGAATTTCCAAATGGTATGCCCTGGCTTCGCTGTGTGGTGGCCCGATGGCGATTTTTGGCTCCTATATGGCGATGGGGTATGTGGGGCCAGTGTTTGCTGCTATTACCTCATTGTTTTATCCGGTGGTGGGTGCTTTGCTGGCAAGGCTCTGGTATCAGGAAAAAATCTCCGCCAGTGCCGCTCTTGGCATGGCCATCATCATCATGGGTGGGGTGGTGATTTATGGACCTGCCTTATTTGGTGAAGCCGATTTTCGTGATAACTACGCCTGGCTGGGTTATCTGGGCGGGGTGATGGCTGCGGTTGGCTGGGGTGCAGAAGGTGCCGTGGCGGCCAGAGCCATGGATGTCAGTGATCCGGATGTGGGCATCCAGTGCCGCTTCAGTTTTGAATGTCTGTTTTGGGGGCTGCTGGTGCTGCCGTTGATTTATCTGTTGACGGAATTGCCGTTGGGCTCACTGATATGGGTGATGATCACCGACAAAATGATTCTGATCTGGATGTTGCTGGCATCCATCGCTCATGCCTATTGCTATACCGCGTTTTACAAGAGTTTCTCGCTGATTGGCGTGGGCCGGGGTGAGGCGATTGGCAATCTGCATGGTGTATTTGCTGTGTTGTTTGTCATGGCCTTTACCTTGCAGTTACCCGCCTGGTACTTTCTGGTGGGTTTGACGCTGACGGTGATTGGCAGTTTTGTCATGTTTCGTGAACCGGCAGAAAGCGTTGCTGAATTGCGCGAGGCCGAAACATGAAATTGCCACACAAGGGATTTTTGTTGCAGCAACTGAGTCAGGTGCCCAGCTATTGGGATTATCAATTAATCCCGCTGGCACTGACCGAGTATCAGGTGCAGGGTCTGTACTGGATCAATCACTTCTCGATAGCACTGGATGAACTGGCGGCGGCGGGGCTGATAAATCGAATCAGTGAACGCATTGATGACGGCACAGCCATCGCCAGCGGAAGATTGTTGTTTGAATACAGCTTGTCACGTTTTGGTCGGCAACGGATGCACGATACCGGCTTGTTGCCGGAAGGAGTTGAATGATGACATCTCAGTTCTGGGGCTATGCGGGCGCCGATATTCTGGCATTTGTGGTGATTTTGCTACTTAGCCTTATCGCCTTGCCCTGCGCCTGGTGGTTTGTGCGCTATTACTGACTACTCCTTTGAGAGTACATCCTTTGAGGAATTGTCTGTTGCGTCAAGGCTGGCACCATGAATTGGTCACAGCTGCAGACGGCTGAAGTTATTACCGGCATGCGGCGTATCGATCAGCCGAATTAATGGCAATTATCCAGGGCCAGCATGCGTGCATAACCGTTCTGTAATCAGAGATGCAGTGTCTGCCGATATTGCTGGCAAGGTCAGGCCAGATCGGACTACCCTGCATCGCAGCATCAACTGGACCGGTGCTTTTTGGGTTGCCAGCGGTGTGCCCGCGCTGGTGTTGTTCTCAATGGGCGCCGTGGCTGCCACGGTAGGTAAACCTGCCTGGCTGGTGTGGATGATCTCCATCAGCTTTGGCTTTATTCAGGCCTTTACCTACGCTGAAATTGCCGGACTGTTTCCGCATAAGGCAGGCGGTGCTTCGGTTTATGGTGCAGTGGCCTGGGTTCGTTACAGCAAGTTCATCGCGCCCTTGTCGGTCTGGTGTAACTGGGTTGCCTGGGGGCCGGTGCTGGCTATCGGTTCTGGACTGGCGGCCGGGTATATTCTCAATGCGCTGTTTGCCAGTGATGCGGTCATTAACACCTGGCAGATCACCTTGCTGGATCTGGGCTATATCAAACAGGGTTTGACTATTCGCATCAATGCCACCTTCATGATTGGTGCAGCATTGATGTTAGCGGTATTTGCCATTCAGAATGGCGGCATTCTGCGCTCGGCACGCGCCACCATGATTCTGGGTTTGACCGGCCTGCTGCCGCTGTTGATTGTGGGCATGGTGCCACTGATGACTGGCGATCTGCCCGCCTCGAATTTTTTCCCGTTAACGCCACTGGCCTATGACACGGTGGGCAATGTGGTTGATGGTCAGTGGAATATGGATGGCTGGGTACTGATGGCGGGTGGCTTGTTCATTGCTGCCTGGTCAACCTATGGTTTTGAAACGGCAGTGTGCTACACCCGCGAATTCAAAAATCCGAAAAAAGATACCTTTCGCGCCATTTTCTATTCGGGATTGTTGTGCATCGCAGTGTTCACACTGGTGCCTCTGGCTTTTCAGGGACACCTGGGTTTGGGGCAGTTACAGCAACCAGAAACTCTGGACAGTTCCGGGACAGTGCTCAAGCCAGCGGTTTACGATGGCATGTTGTCGAGCGATATCTACAGTGGCATGGGCGTGGCCAACGCGCTGGCCAGTATTATCAGTGACTGGCCGATCATGGCGAATATTCTGGTGGTGATGTTGGTGCTGGCACTGCTGCTATCAATCATGACCACCATGTCCGGCTCCTCCCGCACCCTCTATCAGGGGGCGGTCGATGGCCTGTTGCCTCGATATCTGTCTCATGTCAACGAACATGGCGCTCCTACCCGGGCGATGTGGACCAATCTGCTGGTCAATCTGGCTTTGCTGACACTGTCCGATTATGTGTTCCTGCTGGCGGCCTCCAATGTCAGCTATATCATTTTCAACTTTCTCAATCTTAATGCCGGCTGGATTCATCGCATGGATCGCGGCAACTGGGACCGACCCTTCCGTGCACCGACTACGTTAATCGTGCTGGGTACCTTGCTGGCTTACGTCAATCTGGCCTTTATGGGGCTGGGTGCCAATGTCTGGGGCAGTGGCACACTGCTGGGTGGTTTGCTGCTGGCTTTGCTGGTTGTGCCCTTATTTGTCTGGCGTCATTATCTGATGGATCGCGGCGTGTTTCCCAAAGCCATGTGTGAAGACATGTCCTTGTGTGGTGATGGCAGTCGCCTTGAAACTCGTGCCGGCATCTGGCCCTATCTGGCGCTGCTGGCTGGCGTGGTGGTAGTGGTGGCCTGTCAGTGGCTGGTCGCCTGAGAGCCATTCAGTCCGTTTTTCATCTTTATCGTGCAGAAATAAATTGTGGTCTACCCCTTTGTGGGTAAGCCATCAGCTCCCTAGGTGGTAACACATCAGGAGAATTGTTGGGCCTGTATGTGCAGCAGAAAATAGCGTTGCCAACACTCAACAACGGAGAACACGATATGGCACGCGATCCCAAGCACGATATTTTGTTTGAACCGATACAGATCGGTCCCAAAACACTGCGAAACCGCTTCTATCAGGTGCCGCATTGCATCGGCGCTGGTTCCGACCGCCCCGGATTCCAGGCTGCACATCGCTCAATGAAAGCCGAAGGCGGCTGGGCAGCGATGAATACTGAATACTGTTCCATCCATCCAGAGTCGGATGACACCATGCGTTTGTCGGCACGTATCTGGGATGAAGGCGATGTTCGCAATCTGCGAGCGATGACCGATGAAGTTCACAAATACGGCGCACTGGCCGGTATCGAAATGTGGTACGGCGGTGCCCATGCACCGTGTCTGGAAACCCGCTCAACGCCAAGAGGTCCGAGCCAGTACGCTTCTGAATTCGAGACACTCAGCTACTGTAAGGAAATGGATCTTGATGATATCAAGATGGTCCAGCAGTACTACGTTGATGCTGCCTACCGGGCGCGTGATGCCGGTTTTGACATTGTCTATGTCTACGGTGCGCACTCTTACCTGCCACTGCAGTTTTTGAATCCGTACTACAACAAACGGACTGACGGTTACGGCGGCTCGCTGGAAAACCGCGCCCGTTTCTGGGTGGAAACCCTGGAAAAAGTCCGTCGTGCAGTGGGTGATGACTGCGCCATTGCCACCCGCTTTGCAATCGACACCATTTATGGTCCGGGCCAGATCGAAGCCGAAGAAGACGGCATCAAGTTTGTCGAAATGGCTGATGATTTTGTCGACATGTGGGACATCACCATCGGCGATATCGCTGAATGGGGTGAAGATGCCGGCCCGTCACGTTTTTACCAGCAAGGTCACACCGTCCCCTGGGTGGAGCACGTAAAACGTGTTTCCAAAAAACCGGTGCTGGGCGTAGGTCGTTACACTGACCCGGAAAAAATGACCGAAATCGTCACCAAAGGCGTGGTCGATATTATCGGTGCAGCCAGACCTTCCATTGCCGATCCGTTCCTGCCTAAGAAAATCGAAGAAGGTCGTTACGACGATATTCGCGTCTGCCTCGGCTGTAATGTCTGTATCTCTCGCTGGGAAATCGGTGGTCCGCCGATGATTTGCACCCAGAATGCGACTGCCGGTGAAGAATACCGCCGCGGCTGGCATCCAGAGAAATTTGCCAAAGCCGGTTCGGAAGATTCGATTCTGGTGGTCGGTGCCGGTCCATCCGGTTCGGAAGCGGCGCGAGTACTGATGGAACGCGGCTACACCGTGCATCTGTATGACAAGGCTGAAAAAATTGGTGGTCATCTCAATCAGGTGGTGACACTGCCGGGGCTGGGCGAATGGGGCTATCACCGTGACTACCGTGAAACGCAACTGAATAAACTGGTCAAGAAAAACAAGCACAATGTGCTGGCTTTGGGACAAAAGGCACTGACGGCAGACGATGTACTGGAATATGGCGCCGAAAAAGTCATTATCGCCACTGGCTCCAGCTGGAATACCGATGGTGTTAACTGTCTGACCCACGAAGCCATTCCGGGTGCCGATGCCTCTCAGCCAGAGCAACTGACACCCGAGCAAGTATTGTCAGGTGAGAAGAAAATCGGCAAACGCGTGGTGATTCTCAACGCTGACAGCTATTTCATGGCACCAAGCCTGGCCGAAAAACTGGCGGTTGAAGGTCATGAAGTCACCATCGTTTCCGGTGTGCATCTGGGTAACTACATGCACTTCACGCTGGAATATCCCAACATGATGCGTCGCCTGCATGAACTGCACATCGAAGAAATCGGTGATCACTTCTGTTCACGTATCGAGAAGAACCGTCTGGAAATCTACAACCTCTGGGGTGATGGTTCCAAGCGTAGCTATCGTGGTCCGGGTGTGTCGCCTCGTGATGAGAACAAGACTCACCGTTGGCTGGAATTTGACTCTCTGGTACTGGTCACCGGACGCAAATCCGACAATGCCCTGTACAAGGAGCTCAAAGCGCGTGAGGCCGAGTGGGAAGCCAATGGCATCAAGGGCATTTACCTGATTGGTGATGCTGAAGCGCCTCGTTTGATTGCGGATGCCACCTTCACCGGTCAGCGTATCGCACGAGAAATTGAGGAGGAAAATCCACAATATCCACTGCCATACAAGCGTGAAACCATCGCATGGGGAACACCTCACATGCCGGGTGGCAATTTCCAAATTGAGTACAAGCTCTAGGCCTGATTGGCTGTGCGTCATCGTCAGATGGCGCACAGCCCCTCTCAAGCAACTCCCTCATTCTCATAAAAGCAGGTGTCCCCATGAACCATTCTCAAGACGTTACCCGAATTTTGTTTGAAGGCTTTCAGCCACAGGCGATATATCTGTTTTATGTCCTCGGCTTTACTTCAATCGCAGTCTTTGCCTACGGCGTTTATGTGCAGATTCGTAAATATCGTCGCGGACAACCGGATGCTTCCTGGGGCCATTTCTGGACTCGTTTTGTTGATATGTTCAAAACCATGATGACCCATCGCACCCTGAAGCGGCGCGACAAGTCAGCAGGGCGGGCACATGCGCTGATTTTCTTTGGTTTTGTGCTGCTGTTTCTCGGCACAGCCACGATTACCCTCGAATACGATTTTCTGGAGCCAATCTTTGGCATCCGTTTCTGGTACGGCGACTTCTATCTATGGTTTTCGCTGGTACTGGATTTGGCAGGTGCGGCCCTGGTCGGCGGCCTGCTGTATATGATGTACCGACGTAAATGGCTGAAATTACCCAAGCTGGATTACCAACGTCCAGATCGCCAGCCGGAAGATCCTGATTACGACCGCAGCGCCTATCGACGTGAAGACTGGGCCTTTTTATGGACACTGATCATCATCGGCATTACCGGTTTTATGCTGGAAGCGGCGCGACTGGTGTGGCTGATAGACAATGCGGCTATCTGGGAGACTCGCTGGTGGTCTCCGGTGGGCGCATTGATGGCTGAAGCAATGCTGTTGCTGGGCTTTACCGCTGAGTCGGCGGGTATTTTCCGAACCGGCATGTGGTGGTTTCACGGTGTGCTGGCACTGACTTTTATTGCGCTGATCCCCTATACCAAGGTCAAACATATTTTCACCGCTTCGGCCTCGCTGATGTTTCGTGATCCGCTGGCGGGCAGACGCTTGCCCGCCGTACCTGAGGATCAGGAAACAATCGGTGTCAAAACCATTACCGATTTCACCTGGAAGCAATTACTGCATCTTGATGCCTGTACCAAGTGCGGTCGTTGTCATGAAGCCTGCCCTGCCAATGCGGTTGGCGCACCACTGTCACCTCGTGATGTGATCCTGTCGCTGCGTGAGTTTGCCAACAATGCTCTGCAGAAAAATGAATTACCTGATGAGGTTGAGCTGGACGTGCATGGCAAGGATGTCGGTCAGGTGTTTATGGAAACCCTGTGGTCCTGCCGTACCTGTATGGCCTGTGTTGAAATCTGTCCGGTGGCGGTTGAGCATGTGCCGATCATCGTGCAAATGCGCCGTAAGTTGGTCGATGAAGGCAATATGGAGCCGATACTGCAGAAAACCCTGCAATCGATCCATAAAAACGGCAACTCGATGGGTGAGTCGAAACGCAAACGACCACGCTGGACCAAAGACCTGCCGTTTACCATCAAGGATGCCCGCAAAGAGCCGGTGGATGTGATGTGGTTTGTCGGCGATTACGCTTCATTCGACCCACGCAATCAGGTAGTCACCCAGTCATTTGCCAAATTGATGCATCAGGCCGGGGTAAATTTTGGCCTGCTCTATGAAGCGGAAATGAATGCCGGTAATGATGTACGCCGGGTCGGTGAGGAAGGTCTGTATGAGTTTCTGGCCACCGCCAATATCAGCACGTTGGAACAATGCGAGTTCAACTCGATTGTCACCACTGATCCTCATTCGTTCAACACCATTCGTAACGAATATCCGGATTTTGGCGGTCAGTTCGAGATTCAGCATTACACCACCTTGCTCAAGCAGCTGTTTGAGCAAGGCAAACTCAAGCTCAAGCAAAAACTCGATTACCGGGTGACTTTCCATGATCCCTGCCATCTTGGGCGTTACAACAAGGGCTATGACGCGCCACGTGAATTGATTCAGCTGCTCGGTTGTGAGCTGGTGGAAATGGATCGTAACCGTGATAACTCGTTCTGCTGTGGTGCCGGTGGTGGCCGTATCTGGATCCCGGATCCGGTTGGCCTTGAGAAACCGTCGGAAAACCGTATGCGCGAAGCCGGCGAAATCGAAGGGCTGGATGTGTTTATCGTCTCCTGCCCGAAAGATCTGACCATGTTTGAAGACGCGCTGAAAACCGCTGGTTTTGAAGGCAAGTTTGTAGTCAAAGAGTTGATCGAGCTGGTCAACGAATGTGTCGAGTTTGATGAAACGGTCACCATCGATGCTGAAATTGTCAGTGCCTGAAACCATGCGTCAACCCAATAGTGCTGACGAACTGATTGACTGCGCTCTGGCAATGGCTGATATCCACAGTGCTGCAGCCGTCTTCGAGCTGGCGAGCGGAACACGGCAACAAGCTTTGCAGAGCATTCTGTGCAGTCAGCGCCGACATATGCTGAAGCTGGCTCGTTGGGAGCATACCCCGGCGGCCGTGCTGAAAATGCTGGCTGATATTGACGATAAAGCCGTGCGTTTACGGATAGACAAAAATCCGGGCACGCAGGCCGATACGCTCAATAATCTGTATCAGGCGCAGCGTCAGGATCCGCAATTACAGGAGTTGCTGGTTCAGCATCAGCACTGTCCTGCCAGTGTATTGACCAACATCGCAGCAGCCACTGACAGCATAGATATGCTGAGTCTGGTGGCTGCTCATGATCATGCTGATGCAGATATGTTGCTGTCATTGGAACAGCGTTTTCCTGGGCAGTTTGATACTGAACTGGCGACACATCCGGCAACCCCAGCTGAGCTGCTGCAACGCTTATTCATGCGCGGCAATGTTTACCTGCGAGCGGCGGTGCTTGCCCATGAGTCCTGTCCAGAGGCATTGCTGGAAATCGCAGCCGAGGAAACTGACGGCATTGTATTGCGTCATCTGGCGGCCAATCCACGTACCCAGACCACAACACTGGAAATGCTGGCCGATCATGCTGAAGTTTCGGTTCGCCGATCGGTGGCCGCCAATGCCTCGACCCCCAAAGCACTGCTTGGCAAATTGATTAAGGATCCTGCGGATGCGGTTCGCCGGGCAGTGGCTGCACGTGAAGATTTGAGCAGCGCCCAACGACAACAGTTGATAACCGACCCGGATAACTGGGTCAGGCAATGGCTGGCACACAATCCCAGTATTGAAGTGCCAGAACTTGGTCAGCTGGCGGTGGATGAAGAGTCTGAAGTTCGCCGGGCGGTTGCGCGCAACAGCAAAACCCCCCGTCAGTCTGTTGGAAACACTGGCGGCAGACTCAAACAGTTGGGTAAGGGCTGCGGTTGCCTATCAGGTGAACAGCAGTGCCGATCTACTGTTGATGCTGGCTCGCGAGCGTGATGTTGATGTGCTCAGTGGTGTGGCCAATAACCCCAACAGTCCACAGAGCCTGCTTAAAAAACTCAGTCTGTCGACGCAGCCGGATATTCGTCGCGGCGTAATTCTCAACGCCAACGCCGAGCGGGACACGCTATTGCCGCTGCTGGAAGACCCCTATTACCTGCATCGCTTGTTGCTGGTCAGCAATTCAAAACTGACCGATGCCGACAAGTGGCGCTTACATGATGACCCCGATGCTGCGGTGCGATTCAGCGCATTCCGCTGGTTCAGTCGGAAATTTTTGCAGTCATGACTGCAATACAGATGCTGTTTTTGGAACAGTGCTACAGGAGAAAGCTATGAAGATACTGGTTGCAGTTAAAGAAGTCGCTGCATTAGATGAAGACTTTGAAATTCGTGATGACCGCCTCGATGTCGATGAGGATTTTCTGCTCTATGACCTCAATGAGTGGGATGACTTTTCATTGGAAGAGGCCATGCAGATTAAGGAATCGGCCGACATTGATGTTGAGGTGGTGGTGGTATCGGTGGGACCGGATCGCGTCGAGGAAAGCCTGCGAAAGTGTCTGGCTAAAGGTGCGGATCGGGCGATTCGTGTCTGGGATGATGCGATGGAAGGCTCTGATGCAGTGACTATTGGCCGGATGCTGGCCGCAGTGGTTGAAAAGGAAAAACCGGACATGGTGTTTGCCGGAGTGCAGTCATCCGACAATGCCGATGCTGCCACAGGTATTTCATTAGCCGCACAACTCAACTGGCCTCACGCTGCGGTGGTGGCCGGTCTGGAATATCAGCCAGGCAGCAGCACTGCCAAAGCGACCCGTGAGTTGGAAGGTGGTCTGTCTCAACAAGTCGAAGTGGGCTGTCCGGCGGTACTGACTATCCAGTTGGGCATTAACTCACCTCGATACGCCTCACTGCGCGGCATCAAGCAGGCCGCAGCGAAACCGATTGAAGAGTGGTCGCTGGATCAGCTCGGCATGACTACTGATGAAGTGGGATCTGCGGCTGCATTGGCACATGTTCGTCGCATGTATATTCCGGAAAAAGGCATGGCCACCATGATCGGCGGCACACCGGCAGAGCAGGCAGCAAAACTGGCGGAAATCATTAAAGAGTTCAGAGGGGAATAACCATGAAAAGCATATTAGCGATTGCCGAACATCGCCGAGGTGTATTACGGCCGATTTCATTGGAAGTGATTGCCGCCGCCCAGGATGTGAAACAGGCGGGAGACAAACTGATTGTGGCAGTGATTGGCGAGCAGGCAGACAGTTTTGTCAGTGATCTCTCCGTGGCTGGTGTTGATGAAATTATTGTGGTCAAGACGGCTTGTGCCGAGTTTGATCCTGAGATTCACGAAGCGGTGCTGACCTCATTGATGGACTCACTGGATCCGTCACTGGTGCTGTTACCACATTCTGTGGATTCGCTGGGCTTTGTTGCCACGCTGGCCAGAAAGGGTAATTACGGCTTTGCCACTGATGTATTTGCAATGAAATACGACGGCGATGCCTTGGTGGCAACCCGTGCCGGCTATAACGAAAAAGTCCATGTTGAACTGGACTTCCCCGGTAAGGATTGTGTGTTGCTAACGTTGCGTTCCAGTGTGTTCAAAGCGGTGGAAGAGGCTGGCAGCCCAACGGTCAGCATTCGCGATATGAGCGATCTGGGCTCTCGCAGTCGCAATCTGGAGTTCATCGAGCCAGCAGGTGCAGATGATGTTGATATCACCGGGGTTGATTTCATTATGTCGATTGGTCGCGGCATTGCTGAAGAAGCCAATGTGGAACAGTTCCGAGAACTGGCTGAAATGGCCGGAGCGACACTGTGCTGCTCGCGGCCAATTGCCGATTCCGGCTGGTTACCCAAGTCAAGGCAGGTCGGTCAGTCGGGCAAGGTAGTCGGTTCCTGCAAATTGTATGTGGCGATGGGGATTTCCGGTTCGATTCAGCACATGGCAGGCATGAAACATGTGCCGAATATCGTGGCGGTCAATACCGATCCGAATGCTTCAATTTTCACCATCGCCCAATACGGCATTGTCGGCGATATTTTCGAAATTGAAGAAGAGTTGCGCAGCTATCTGGAATAGATAGCCCGGCTGTTAACCCGGTGTGTCGCTAAGCAAAGTCGCGAGGCAGTTGGAAACAACTGGCGGTGTTTGTGAAAAGACAAGCACTTCTGACTGTCTCGCGCCTATTTTTATGGTGGAAATTGTATGGCGGATGACTTGAAAAGCTCGGCAACTCGCACGGGTCTGAACGGAGCGGGTTTGAAAATTGGCATTGTTCAATCGCGATTTAACCCGAAAATTGTCAGCGCATTGCTGGCGGCGTGTATTGAAGAATTGAACCGTTCCGGCATTGTGGGTGACGATATCGTGCTGTTTACCGTGCCCGGAGCATTGGAAATTCCGTTATTGCTGCAAGAGCTGGCGTCAACCCAGCAGTTTGATGGCTTGATTGCGCTGGGCTGTGTCATTCGTGGTGATACCTATCATTTTGAGGTGGTCTGCAATGAATCGGCAAGAGCGATCAGTGAGTTGCAACTGCAATATCAGATCCCGGTGGCAAATGCAGTGCTGACCACTGAAAACGAGCAACAGGCAGAGCACAGAGCCATCATCAAAGGCAAGGAGTCTGCTCAGGTAGTGCTGGAAATGGTGCTTAGCCTGAAACGAATCCGATCCACACAGCGACCGCCCGAACGAAAGCTCAGCGCCTGAATCGGCGATCTGATCCTAAAAACCCCGAGCTTTTGCCTTGGGGTTTTTTTATTGGCTGCGTTCCAGGCCAAAGCCTCAGCCCTGTTACTTCCAAGGGAGTACTCCATCTTGGGAATTTTCCGCTCAAGACGCCTGGGCTATGTTGCTTAGAACCCGAAATTTTGATGATTGCGAGAGGCAGCCCAATGTTACGAAACTCAATACTTAACGCCCGGCACAAAGAGCTCGGTTCCACACTGGATGGCGAAACCTGGAACGATATGCCGATTCCCTGGAGTTACAAAACCGACCCGCATGAAGAAGTGATAGCCGTCAGAACTCGCGCCGCGCTGTATGACGTGTCAGCACTGAATCTTGTCAACGTCACCGGCCCGGATGCTCGTGCCGTGGTGGATCAACTGGTGGCGATTGATGTCAGCCAATTGCAGCCCGGCAGTTCCAGACTGGCTGCCGAGGTAGATGACTCAGGCGCTCTGTGTGACGACATCATGGTGATCTGCGATGCCGATGACCAGTTCCGTCTTTCCCATGGCAGTGGCAAAACACCACAACAACTGGCACGTCTGGCGGAAGGCAAAAATGTCGACATCACACCGGATCTGGATGTGCACATTCTGTCGCTGCAAGGGCCTAAATCACTGGATGTGCTGAATCCTCATCTGGATATTGATTTGGCAACACTGCCTTATTTCAAACATATCGATGCCCGCCTGTTTGGCACCCGGATTCAAATTGCTCGTGGTGGCTATTCGGGTGAGCGTGGCTATGAAATCTACTGCAAGGCCAATGATGCAGTTCGACTCTGGGATTTGATTCTGGAAAACGGCAAGGCATATGGCGTCATTGCTGCTTCCTGGGACTCACTTGAACTGACCCGTATTGAAGCCGGTTTATTGTTCTTTCCTTATGAAATGCCGGAAGGCGACACCACGCCTTGGGAAGTCAATATGGGCTGGTGTGTTGATGTCGACAAGCCCGGCGACTACATCGGCAAGGCTGCGGTGCTGGCTGCTCGTGGCAAGGAGCGTTTCAAGCAAAGCGGCATTATCTGCCAAAGCAACAGTGCGGTTGAAGCGGGCGCCAAAATTACCCGCAATGGCGAGGTGGTAGGCGTAGTGACCAGTGCCAGCTACAGCCGATATTTGATGCAGTCATTGGCCTTGGTGCATTTGCGCCCTGACTGTCTGCAACTGGGCACCGAAGTCCAGGTTGAAGCTGCCACACCGGTTAAGGCCTATGTGGCAAAAACACCGTTCTACGATCCGATGCGAATGCGCACCCATCCAGAACAACAGAAGTAAGCGTGCTGGCAGCGTCAGCACATGCTGACGTTGTGAGCAGATGAGGATTTGAATATGCAAAGAGGTTATTGGATTAGAAGCAAGCCGATTTATGGCTCGCTGGTCTGGCAATCCCCTGCAGCGGCCCATTTGGTGATCGCTGCCGGAGAGGGCGGAATTGCCGTGCTCAAACTGTTTCAACAAATGTACCCGCGTGAGCCTATTCAGGTGTTGTATGCCGGCCAGCCAAAAACCGGGCGCGATTATGCTGAGATTCTGGGCAGTACCGTCCCGGAGGGATTGCAAATTTGTAATAGCGAAGCCGAGCTGTTGGAGACGCTAAAGACACAGTTGGGCAACTACCACATGGGTACTCAGTTTTATGTCGCCGGACCGGAAGCTTTTCTCTGGCAGGTCATGAAATCACTGGGTCAGGTGGGCGTTCAGGATGCTGATGTTCACAAAGAGCTGGCGGGCACATTGGCTCGTCCGGTGTATTGCGTGCATTGCAAAACCATTACCGAAGCGGTGCACCACAATATTTTCAGTTGCAGTCACTGTGGCAGAAAACTGTTTGTTCGTGACCACTTCTCACGACGGCTGGGCGCATACATGGGGCTGATGGTGGATGCCGAGCAGCCGGGCAATATCCCGAAAATTGAAGAGGTGTACCCATGACTACTTTGAATGTTCGGGTGGCTGCCGTTGAACAAGTCACTGAGCTGGTTAAGCACTTCACGCTGGTTCAGCAAAACGGTCAGCCATTGCCACGATTTTCCGGCGGCAGTCATGTGGTGGTGTCGATGAATATCAATGGTCGTAATCACCGTAATCCCTATTCGCTGATGGGGTCGCCCGACAATACCGAGAGCTACCATATTTCGGTTCGCCGTCAGGAACAGTCACGGGGTGGCTCGGTATATATGCATGACCAGGTCACGGTCGGATCAGAATTGCAGATCACCTATCCGGTCAATCTGTTTGCTATTTCCAAACTGGCTCACAAGCACATTCTGGTGGCAGGCGGTATCGGTATTACACCGTTTATGTCGCAAATTGCCGATCTGAACCGGCTGGGGCAGCACTATGAACTGCACTATGCCTACCGATCACCGGAGCACGGGGCTTTTGTTGAGCAGTTACGGGAAATGTGTGGCGATCGCCTGCATTGCTATGTCGAGAGCGAAGGTCAGCGCATGAGTTTTCAGCAGTTGCTGAGTCAGCAGCCACTGGGGACACATGTTTATACCTGTGGTCCGGACGCAATGGTCAAAACCTTATTGCTGACGGCACGCGATATGGGCTGGCCTGAATCCCATTTACACAGTGAACAGTTCTCAGCGCCGCCAATAGGCGATGCCTTTGTGATCAGCCTGGCGCAGTCTGGCATCGATCTGGAAGTTCCGGGTGATATGAGCATGCTGGAAGCCATGGAAGAAGCCGGACTGGAACCGCCCTTCCTGTGTCGTGGCGGTGCCTGTGGCCGATGTGAGCTGGAAGTTCTGGCCTGTGATGGTGCACTGATGCACAACGATCACTATCTATCCGACGCCGAAAAAACGGCTGGCAACAAAATCATGCCCTGTGTGTCACGGGCAAGCTGCCAGAAACTGGTCTTGAATATCTGAGGAATTGCCGATGAATACACCTGCTTTCAAACATGAAACATTCAGGGACGACTACAGCTTCAGCAATTCCGCTGAAGCCATTCGTCGCTTTCCCTTTCCGTTTCCCGAAGATGACTATATGTACAGCGTCAATATCGAGCAGCATGAGCCGGGTGCACCGGGGTCGGTGCTGGAGCATCTGATCGATATCGATGAGCACTATCTGGCCGAATGTGAAGATCGTCGGCTGACACTTGAGCAAGATCCGGATCGCTGCATTATCACGCCGCATATGATTGATGCACAGTGGGATATGGTCGAGCTGGTGATGGAATCATTGGCGGCTGATTATCCACAGTGGTTCAGCTTGAGCAAAAACGGTGATGACTGGCACTGGATCAACACGCCGATGGGCATTGATCAACAGTTTCGCTTTGGCGATGCCAGCACACTCCCCATGCCGCCGTTTGAGTTTATTACCCGTCAGGTACAGGGCGACTGGATCATCATGGATCAGCGGGATGATGATTTGTTTGCCGATATGGGTATGGTCACCAGTCAAGCCGACTGGTCGATTGCCTTTGATGCGGGCATGTCATTCAAAGAGTGGCATGGTCCAGTGCCTCAAGCCAATGAAATCGGTGTGTTTGATCGTGCACTGAAATATTTGTTGCATCTGCAATACGGCAGTCCGGTGCGACGGTTGAACTGGACCATGACGGTCAATCCGCGACTCGATACTTCACCGGAAAACTATCCATTTTGGGGACCCGACAATGTGTCGGTCACACCTGAAAATGTGGGCGACAAGGTGTATTTGCGGGTCGAGTTGCAGGCCTTGTTCCGCCTGCCACGCAGTAATGCTATTGCCTTTAGTGTGCGTGGTTATCTGATCAGTCTCAATGAGTTGGTGACTTACCCGCGCTGGGGCAAACGACTGCATCGCATTCTCAAGGGCCTGCATCCGGATCTGTCGGAATACAAAGGACTTGATCACTACCGGCAAACCGTCATCGATTGGCTGGCGCCAATGGATGATGGTGCTGATCTTGGCCTGGGCACTCAACCCGAGTAGCCCGGCCACTTCTCGAATATGAACTTCTGTTCATAAATGTGCTGCCGTTGCGTCTGGCAACGGCAGTTTGCTCGATCTTTCCAAAATCCAGAGGAAATTCAACATGAAAATCAAAAGCATGGTGGTATCCGGTCTGGCTGGCATGGGTTTGCTGTCGGCGTTGCCGGCAGCGGCCGAGTCAACTTCACCGCATAGTCTGACAGCCAACGTCGGTCTGTTCAGTCAGTATGTATTCCGAGGCATTACTTTCAGCAATGAAGATCCAGCCATTCAGGGTGGTTTCGACTATGCCCATGACAGTGGCTGGTATGCAGGTGTCTGGGCCACCAACCTGGAACAGGACGAAAATGTAGGCAACAGCATTGAGGTGGACTTTTATGGCGGTTATTACCATCAGTTCACCGATGATTTTGCCATGGATGTCGGTTTGCTGCAGTTCTACTATCCGGATCGCAAGAAGTTCAACGGACAGCGTTTTGATACCACTGAAGCCTACGCTGCAGCCACTTGGAAATGGTTCACTGCCAAATACAGTCGCACCCTGACCAACTATGGTGGTCTGAATACCAAGTCGGCAGATCTTGATGGCGGATATGGTAACGGCAGTTCACGTGGTACACAGTACTACGAGCTGAACTTTGACTATGGTCTGCCACATGACTTCAACCTGCATTTGCATGTGGGTCGTCTGCGGGTCAAGAACTACAGTGATTTCAACTACACCGATTACATGGTGGGACTCAGCAAGGACTTCGCTGTGTTCGGTGCCGATGGCTGGACGGTGGGTGTGAACTACACCAACACCACGGCGAAAAAATCCTGGTGGCCGGGCGCCGATGGAGACAACCGTGGTGAGAGCCATGTGATTGGCTACATCATGCGTACTTTCTAAATTGGTGCTGATACCGTCAAACCCCGAAGCACTCCGTTTTGCGGAGTGCTTTTATTCTGTCAGCTTACGCATTTGTTCAAGTCCTGTGGCCATTTCGCTGATGTTGTCATTGCTGAGGTCAAAGACTATGCCTTCCAGTGCCAATAACTCTCCACTGGCAGAGAAAATCCCTTCGCCCTGTTCCATCACCCAGCGGTTTTATTGCTGCGGGTCAGTATTCGGTAAATCATTTGAAAGCGACGTTGTTTAGCGATTTGCTCTTGCACATGTTCCCAGATCCGTTCGCGGTCTTCCGGATAGACCAGCTGCATATAGGTCACGGTATTGGAGTTAATCAATTCGTAAGATTGATATTCAGTGACTTCCAGACAGCTGTCACTGACGTATTCAAACGTCCAGTTGCGATCATTTTTACAGCGATATACCAGGCAGGACACATTGGTGATGATCATATCGAGGGGCGAATGACGATTCTGTTTTTGGGCGGCTTCGATCTGTTTGATATGACTGATGTCGGTCAGGGTGCCTACGATACTGGAGCGTTCACCTTTGTGTGCTGAGGTGCGTGAGGCTCGCATTTCAACCCAACGGGAGCTGCCATTTTTGGCGATCAGCCGGGCCTCAGTTTGCACATGTTGTCGTTTGCCCTGAATCAGTGCGTTAATTCTGGACTCAACCAGTAAGAAGTCTTCGGGGTGAATAAAGTTAGTGAGGGTTTTATTGATAGTTTCTGAGGTTCGATAATCTGTTAATGATTCCCAGGCCATATTCAGATAAATAATTTCCTGTTCAACATTAATAAGAAAAATAATTTGGTTGATATTATTAAGCAATAATGGAAAATTGAATTTTTCAGGTTCTAATTCTGTTTCATGCTGAACCTGGCTGGTTGAGGTGAATTGCAACAAACTGAGATTGGACTGACCATGAACATCAAGCGGAGACAACGAGATATGCGCCGGAACCGTTGTACCATCGACATAGAGCAGCCTGACGGTGAGTGTCTGTCGGCTTTCGGCATGACTGTCATGCTGACTGATAAAGTTAGTCAAGGCCGCATGACTGCTGGGATGAACGATATTGGTCAGTGGCATTTGAGTGACCAAATCGCGCATGCCGGTCATACCCAGCTCACGCAAAAAGGCCTTATTGGCAAAGATAATGTTAAAGCCGTCAATGACCGCAGATGGCGTCGACAGGCGCATCGAAACATCATTGGCCCAGTTTTGATCACTGCGCGTGGTGTTTTCACTGTCAAGCCGGTAACGGCCTCTAAAGCCGGGATACAGTGAAATGATCAAAATCACCGATAACAATACTGCAAATACAGCAGCAATCAGCGCAATATGGATGGCGAAAGAGGCCGAGCTGTCCCACCAGACGCTGAAGATCAGCGCAGTGATGGTACTTAGCATGACCATAGAGAAAATAATTAATGCCACTCGTTGACCCTGTAAATCACCAAGTCGGTTGCAATGGTTTATTTAAAGAAATTTAACCTGAAATATATTTTAAGCAGCATACGACAAAGAGCTTTATTTTCCAAGCTGACGTTGCTGCTTATATGTATTGCCCTGACCACTTTATTAATGCAGGCAGGGTCATTGTTTTTGCTGGATTATATGCGCTCCAGTCAGGCGGCTATTTCCAAGGTGAATGAACACCGAATTTTATGGGAAAAACAACTTTTTTATATCAATCATTTAAGACCGGCTGATTCTGAAAAAATTTTAAAGGATATGCGGTTGCATTACCTTGATACCAAAGACCCTGAAGTCAGATGGATGCTCAACCAGGACAGCGATGAGCTGGCTAGGGCGCTACAACGTGTTGAGCAGGCTCAGCAACGCTTTGATGAGGTTGCCGTGATGAATGTTCGCATTGCTTCTCAATTGAGGCTGGCGGATCGGGTGCTGATTTCTTATCAGGATCTGGTCGAGGCATTGGCCAGTGATGGTGAAATCAAACGATCAGTGATCAGTCTGCTCAACATCATGAGTCTGTTGTTTTTGTATGGCTGCATCATTGCTATCAGTCTGGCATCTAAGAAACTTCTGGTGGATCGCATGGACAGGTTGCAGACGTTTTTGATGCTCAAGTTCCCAGCACAAAAGCAGGAGAAAAGTAGCGACGAATTCACCCGTCTGGAACAACGCATATTTGAAATGACCGCCAGGATAGAAGGCTATCGATCACAAGTGGCCTGGGCGGAAAAAACCAATGAAAAACTGTTGATCCTGTTGAGATCGCACGAATTTATTCTCAAGTTTATTGAAATTACCAGTAACGAAATTCTCACCGATAAAACCTTGCTGAAGCTGATTTATTCGCTGGAGCGGGCCATGAATTTTGACAATGTGGCCATTATTCAAACCGAAGATGCGGCTGTAATTTCCGGTGAGCATGTGATTTATTCGCATCATCCACCGCCCAGCATGACTAACGAACGTTTTGATGAATTGCATCGCAACGGTATGTCCAGCTATTTGCAACAAAATCACGAGCAACGGGAAGTGCGATGCATCGGTGTGACCTATCAAAGCAGTGGTTCCGGGCTGGGTATACTGCTGATTGAGACCGGCAAGGATCGGCTGCTGGACAATACCGAACTGCAAGTGTTGGAAATCAGCGCCAAACTGTTAAGCATGGCAACCAAGTTTCAGAATCATGATGAGGAAGGACGTCGGCTGGCAGTGCTGGAAGAACGATCGGCGATTGCCCGGGAATTACATGATTCGTTGGCACAATCCTTGTCATTTATGAAGATACAACTGGCACGTCTGCAATCTGCCGGTGACAATCCAGAGAAAAGTTCGGCAATGCTGACGGAGCTTCGGCAGGGCCTCGATGCGGCCTACCGTGAGCTGCGCGAGCTACTGACGACATTTCGGGTGCACATGGATTTACGTGGGCTGGGCTATGCCATTCAGACCACGCTGGATGAGTTTTCCCAGCGATCCAACGTGGCAATAAGTTTTGATAATCGGCTGGTTAACTGCCGACTGACGGTCAATGAAGAATTTCACATGCTACATGTGGTACGTGAGGCACTTTCCAACATCGTTCGGCATTCAAAAGCGCGGCATGTGACGATACTTTTGGACAAGAATAAAAGTGGCAAGGTGGTGTTGACCATTGATGACGATGGCATTGGCTTTACTGCCAAGGCCGATACTTACGATCATCACGGACAAGTGATTATGAAGGAACGAGCGCGCACACTGGGCGGGGAGCTGGAGGTGATGGCTAAGCGCCATGGTGGCACTCGAGTCAGACTGAACTTTACCCCCAAGTCAGCGCAGTAGCGGGTTCAAGGTTTGATTGACAGTACGAGGCCGGGTGTGTGTTAATTTACGCTATGTTTCATTGTGTGAAACAAAGTTTATATCATTATGAGTGGACTCAATTATGAAAGATACAATCAAAGTGTTGTTGATTGATGATCATCCCCTGTTTCGTAAAGGAGTCGGTCAGATCATTTCGGATGATCCCAGCTTTGAAATTGTTGGAGAAGCTGCCTCTGGCATGGAAGGTTTGGAGTTGGCAGTGCAACTCAAGCCAAACCTGATTTTGCTGGATCTGAATATGAAGGGCATGAATGGACTTGAGACCCTGCGACGGATCAAAGCGACAGAGCTGGATACTCATGTGGTGATGTTGACTGTCTCAGATGCAGAAGACGATCTGCTGGAAGCGCTGCGGGTCGGCGCGGATGGTTATTTGCTGAAAGACATGGAACCTGAAGATTTGCGGAAAAATCTGCTTAAGGCGGCCATGGGCGTCACCGTACTTCAGGATAGCCTGACGGAAGTACTAAAAAATGCGCTGATGGAGCCACAGACCAAAGTCAATGCAGATGACGTCAACTTGACCAGTCGGGAAAGTGAAATTCTTGAATGCCTGGCCGAAGGCATGAATAACAAGACCATTGCTCGGCGGCTGGATATTCGTGATACCACGGTTAAGGTGCATATCAAGAACATCCTGCGAAAACTCAATCTGACCAGCCGTCTGGAAGCGGTGGTCTGGAAGCATCAACAAAGCAATAAACCCTAATACCGACAATTGATGCCGGCATTAGGGTATCTGACCTGACGGGTCGGAGCAGACCCGTTGCGAGCTGTATTACAGCGGTTTGCGTTGGCCAACAAAGAAACCTGTTCCGTGTGACGGTGTTTCAAAGATGATGGTTTCGCCATCAGCAAAAAACAGGACGTCACCCACAGTGGCGTGCACTTTCTGGCCTGAGCCATCAGTGATAATGAACTCGCCATCGGCGATATATTTCATTTCTTCATAGTCATAGGTGTAAACAAGAGGGGCATCCGTCTTATTCAGATGGAAAAAACCCGCGCAGAGTGTCTTGTCTTTACTGTCTGAGATGATGCTGTCACCCAGGGTTGCAACCAAACCGTCAACGTTCATTGATGGTTGTGGATCTTTAATAGCCTGTTTTTTGAATTTCATTATTTGTCTCCTTTGGTTAGTGACAGACAGATTAAATAACGTTGAGCTGTCAGCAACAATCCTCCTGAAGTAGTACTCAGTTTGTGTCAAATATCAGCCATGTGAGCTTGGCTATATTTAATTAGATTTGGAATTTTATTTGGTTGCAAGATGTCAGTCACTGATAATATTTATTAAATATGAAGTTGCAGTGTTAGTTGTGGCTTTTATTAATACCTAATAAGTACTTCTTAAGTGGTATTTTAGGTTTATTTTTAAAAAGTGAGCTTTTTAATGGCGGGCGCAAATATGCGTTTTTGTTTTTTGTTAGCAATAATTACCACATAAGTGGTAATTATTAGGAGTAATAGACTTAATTAATAAGCCAGGAATAGAGTCGCTGACATGCGGTTGAATTGGCATCCGTATTGTTTTTAACAAGGAATAATTCTATGGCTTTAGAAATGGCGGCTCCATTTGCCGAGCAGGTGACGCTCAACATGCTCGTGCAAAATCTGGTGTATGCCTCCGGTACGGTGGGGGCAATATTTGTAGTAATCGGCTTGTTGTTAATCGATGTAGGCGGCGTGCGGAGACGAAATGCCTTTAATGCGACCGTCGAAAAAATGGTCGGCTTTTTTATCAGCTTCGCGACCTACTTCCTGATTGGTTTTGCTTTTTGGGCGGCGCAGTACTACATCATGGAAGGCTATACGCTGACTGACTCGATTATGGACTGGTGGGCTGGCGGAGCCATGGTGAACTCAATGGCGCATACCGTTGATCCTGCGGTGTTCCCTGGTTTGAATAACTTCCAGATCTTTGTGTTCTTCCTGGCCTGCTTTGCCGGCATCATTAGTGTGTTGTTGCACTTTGCCGTTTCAGAGCGGATGAAACCGTCTGCGTATTACATCTCGGCATTTGTCGCGACTTTGGTCTCTTCGGTATTGAGTTGGTGGACCTGGGGTTCTGTGGGACCACTGACCAATATGGGCTTTCATGACTTTTTCGGTGTTGGTTTTGTTTATCTGTTCCCGGCCGGAATGGCGTTTGTGTTTATCCGTAAACTGGGTGCCCGTCCGGGTATGTACACCGCACAGGGTGCGGTGACTGAATATCGTCCACCTAACCTTGGTTTGCTTACCACAGGCGTAATGACTATTTTTGCAGGGCTGCCAATGGTCATTCTCTCGTGTCTGTTTTTCTTTGACCCTGAGGCGCTTGCGGTGAGTGTAACCATGGCGGATACCAGTGTGGGTATCGCATTTAACAACTACGGTGCAGCTTGGGCCGGTGGTGCAATCATGGGTGCAATTCTGGCCTATTCAACCCGCAAGTACAGTTATTTGTTGCTTGGGCCTTTGGCGGGCTATGTCGCGGGTGCATCAGGCTTTGATGTGTATGTGCCATGGCAAATGTTCCTGGTGGCGCTCGGTGCTCCGGTGGTGGCCTACCTGGTTTACGAGTTCATGAAAAAACGTCATATCGATGAGCATAAGTTGCTGCCTTTATTTGCCGGTGCCGGTTCTTATGGCCTGATCATGGTCGGTATCGTCAATGCCGGTACACCGCACGCAGGCTATCTTGGTTTTGAGGATGGTCCGTATGCATTTCAGCACAGCCAAATCGGTGTCACCATGCAGTTGGTCGGTGTAGTGGTTTCTCTGGGACTGGGTATGATCACCGCCTGGGTGCTGTCGTTTGTGTTTGAACACACTATCGGCATGCGAGTCAGTGATGCGGCTCAAATCGAAGGGCTTGATAAAGAATACTGGGACATCGAACCCGATGTTGAAACCAGTATCGAACAAGCCGGTCGTAACGGTGCCAGTACGGCGACCACCACGGCTAATGCGGTTGCCTGAGCTTTAACAGGCGATACAGACCTCTAGAGGTCTGCCCATCAAAATTCCGGCTTCGGCCGGAATTTTTTTGCCTCGAAAACACAGGCCTCATCAACACGAGGCTTGTTCAACCAGTGTTGCTCGGTCAGCTTCAATCCTGCCGAGTCAGTGCATACCAGCCACGTTGACCCATACAGCTCATCACGCCACGGGTGACACGACTCATATTGGCGGCCGTTTCATGGCCTTCGCCTAACTCATTGACACATTGTTGGCCGTCTTGCATCAGTGCCTCAGGGCCTGCGCCCATTTTCCACCATGAACTTATCTCAATCATTTCCAGAGGATCCTGACTGCTGTCCGGCTCGGGAATACGGGCATCCACCACGCTTTTGGGAGAGATGGTCGCTGCACTTCTGCCGATCAGTGATTGACTGGGGCTGACTGTGATCCAGCCTTTTTCTTGTAGACATTGATCAATCGCCGTCGCCGAGCTTGAGCCTGTTTCACATTGCCGTTTGGCATCTTGAAAATCAGCGCCAGTGGCACCGCGTTTGTAACTGAGTTCGCCGCCACAGCCTGTGAGCAGCAACAGACCGCTGAAACTGATAATGCCGACGAATTGGCGCATCGACTTGTTTGCAATGTGCATGGTTGACCTCCCTTGACTGGTCTCCGGATTGGCTGACCCGGTCAGCGTAACGTAAACCGGCCAAACCGCTTCTACGCAATTTGACGTATTTAAGCCTCAGTGCCCCCTGACTAGTATGACTCTCGAAGTTTCGGTTGAGCACATCGTGGTGATTCAACCCAAAAATGCTTGCGTTCATTCAAGTTTTTTCTGCGTTGTTTTCACAGAGGTGGCACATGAAACATTTAAACAAACTGGCTTGGTCGGTGGCTTTGGCAACGACCGCGACATTGACCCCGGTCATGTCATCCCATGCCGCGGGCACCATTACTTTTGGTGAAGATCGATACATCAGTCTGGGCTTTGGCATGCGAGGCAGCTACAGCCGTGTTGAAGATGGAGCGGGTAATGGCTCTTCCTATTCCAATGACTTCAGTCTGGACAGCGGTCGTATTTACTTGTCCGGGTCTTTGAACAAGTACATCAAGGGTATGCTCAATACCGAAAAAGACATTGCCGGTCAGGGCTTTCAGGTGATTGATGCGGTGGGTATTTTTCAGATGACGCCGGACATCAGCATTTGGGCAGGTCGCTTTCTGTCACCAAGTGATCGGGCCAATATGGCTGGCCCCTATTACTCGCTTGGCGGTGGTTACTGGGCCGGTATTGCCTCACGTTATGGTTTTAATGGTGGTTACATCGGCCGTGATGACGGTGTGGCCCTGGTAGCAACGGCTTTTGACCAGCGTCTTGCCTATTCCTTTGGTGCCTTTGAGGGCAATACTGCATTTCAGATAGCACCCGTGGCAGATGAGGTCGAAAGTGCCAGAGGTTCTGATGGCTTGATGTATGCCGGTCGTTTGCAATACAGCTTCTGGGATACCGAGCCCGGTTACTACGGCACCGGTAATTACCTGGGTACCAAAGATATTTTCACCATCGGTATCGCTGGCCGCAGTCAGAAAAATGGTGCAGTTTCGGCGACTGATCAGGGTCAATACTACTCATACAGTGCTGACTTGCTGATCGAAAAACAGAATGTCGGCCCGGGCGCCGTGTCCTTCGAAGCCGCCTATTACCGTTATGACACCGACAAAGTCTTCCGTAGTGAGGAAGGTAAAGCCTACTCAGCCGGTGCCGGTTATATCTTCAACGAAAAAGTCGGTTGGGGACAGATTCAACCCTTTGTTCGCTACCAGCGTTTTGATGCCGACAACAACATCGATCTGAGACAGACCGACCTGGGCGTCGCCTACATCATCGACGGTTACAACGCCCAAATCTCCGGTGTGTATTCCCATTTGAAAGAAACCAGCCAATCGAACACAGACAGTTTCTTTGTGACGTTGCAGTTGCAGTTCTGATATTGCAGCGGCGCTATTTGCCCAGCAAAAGCAGGAGGAAGAGATGAAAACCCTAGTAAAGCTTGATTTAGACAAAAAACCCTGGGAACAGGATGGTCAGATTCACAATCGCTGGCACCCTGATCTACCGATGATTGCCATGGTTAAACCGGGCGATGAATTCCGGGTGGAATGCATGGACTGGACCGGTGGCCAGATTGGTAACAATGACAGTGCCAACGATATTCGTGATGTCGATCTGCTTCAGGTGCATTACCTGAGCGGACCGATTGGGGTTGAGGGTGCCGAGCCTGGCGACCTGATGGTGGTGGATATCCTGGATGTCGGCACTTTCGAGGACTCGCAGTGGGGCTTCAATGCCTTCTTCGCCAAGGAAAATGGCGGTGGTTTTCTGACTGAACATTTTCCGGAAGCCCGAAAATCCATTTGGGACTTTCATGGCATTTATACCACTTCACGTCATGTGCCAACGTCAAGTTTGCCGGGGTGATGCATCCAGGCCTGATTGGTTGTTTGCCATCCCGCGAGCTACTGGAAAACTGGAACAAGCGTGAAGCCGAGCTGATTGCGTCTGATTCCGAGAGAGTGCCACCTTTGGCCTTGCCACCTAATGAGCAGGCAGCCGTGATGGGTCGTCTCAAGGGCGATGCCGCAGCCGCAGCCGCCAAAGAAGGGGCGCGTACTGTGCCGCCACGTGAACACGGTGGTAACTGCGATATCAAGGATCTGACCAAGGGTTCGAGAATTTATTTCCCGGTCTATGTCAAGGATGGCGGCCTGTCGATGGGCGATCTGCACTTCTCACAAGGTGATGGCGAAATCACCTTCTGTGGTGCTATTGAAATGGCGGGTTACCTGGATATCAAGGTCAGTCTTATCAAAGATGGCGTTAAGAAATACGGCATCAAAAATCCGCTGTTCAAGAACAGCCCATTAACGCCTACCTACAACGATTATCTGATCTTTGAAGGCATTTCGGTGGATGAGCAAAACAAGCAGCATTATCTGGATGTGCATGTCGCCTATCGTCAGGCCTGTTTGAATGCCATCGAGTATCTGAAGAAATTTGGCTACACCGGCGAACAGGCGCTCTCCATTCTGGGTACTGCACCCGTGCAAGGCCATATCAGCGGTGTGGTGGATATTCCAAACGCCTGTGCCACTTTGTGGTTGCCGACTGAGATCTTTGACTTTGATTTGCACCCCAGTGTGGACGGTCCGGTGAATTTTGTCACACCGGGCAAAGATCTCAGTATCGCGACATAGCAGGGGAATCAAGATGCCCTTATACGACTATCGGTGTGAGCAGTGCGGCACATTCACTGCGTTGCGAAAAATGCACCAGGCAGGCGATGACATCACATGTGATTGTGGCTTGCCAGCAAGACGTGTGGTGACAGCGCCTCATCTGGCACTGATGGACGGTGCAACCCGGATTGCGATGGCCAGAAACGAAAAGTCGGCTGACTCGCCGAGACTGGCGCGTCGTTCAAGCTGTGGTTGCACCGGGGCACACACCTGCAAGACTGATTCTTCTGCAAGTTCCAAGCACCAGGAAGGCAATAGCACGGGCCTGAAAATGCAGACCAAGAAAACCGCGAGACCTTGGATGCTCGGACATTGAATTTCCCAACACACTGAACAGCGCCGTTCACACCATTCATTCCAACAGGAGATAGACGATGAAATATTTCAGTCGACGGAAATTTCTGGGTAAAACCAGCAATTTAATAGGGGCCATGCTTGCTGCTGGTCTGATAAGTACCAGTGTTATGGCTACAGAGTTTCCCACCGCCGAGGTGAACACGACCGGACTTGCGGTGACCGATGACACAGTGACCGTGGGTATTTTGCACTCACTCACCGGCACCATGGCGATCAGTGAAACCGGCGCACAGGAAGCTGAAAGGCTTGCTATCAAACAAATCAACGAATCCGGCGGTATTCTCGGTCGGCAAATTCGTGTCATTCGCGAAGATGGTGCCAGTGACTGGCCAACCTTTGCCGAAAAAGCTCGCAAATTACTGATCAATGACAAGGTGGCGGCAGTATTCGGCTGCTGGACTTCAGCATCGCGCAAAGCAGTGTTACCCGTCTTTGAGCAGCATAACGGCATTCTCTATTACCCGACATTTTATGAAGGTCTTGAACAGTCGAAAAACGTGATTTACACCGGTCAGGAAGCGACACAGCAGATTCTGGCAGGGCTTGACTGGGTTGCCGAAGAAAAAGGTGCCAAAACCTATTTCCTGATTGGTTCAGATTATATCTGGCCCAGAACCTCAATGAAAATTGCTCGTATCCATATTGAACAGGTACTCGGTGGTCGAGTGGTCGGTGAAGAATACAAGCCACTTGGGGATACCCAGTTCGGTTCTATCATCAACCGTATTCGTCTGAGAAAACCGGATGTGATTTTTGCAGCGGTGGTGGGTGGCAGTAACGTTGCCTGGTTCAGACAGTTGAATGCTGCCGGTATTAACTCAGACAACCAGACCTTGCTGACACTGTCGGTGACAGAAGACGAAGTGCTGGGTATCGGCGGTGAAAACCTGGAAGGCTTTTACTCAGTCATGAAGTATTTCCAAAGCCTGGATAACCCCAACAACAAAGCATTTGTTGAAGCCTTCAAGGCTGAATACGGTGAAGACAGCGTTATCGGTGACGTAACTCAAGCGGCGTATCTGGGCCCTTGGTTGTGGAAAGCGGCCGTCGAAAAAGCCGGCAGCTTTGATATCGACAAGATCGTGGAAGTTTCCAGAACCGGTGAAATCGAGTTGGATACAGCACCTGAAGGTTATGTCCGACTGCATCCGAATCATCACTTGTGGAGTTACACCCGTATCGGTAAGTGGAATCGTGATGGCCAGGCAACCGTGGTCTATGAATCTCCAGAGCTGATCGAACCAAATCCATTCCCAGAAGGCTACCAATAGAGGCTGGTCAGTCACTCAAATGCAGGCTGGTTTTTGCCAGCCTGCACTTTGAGACCCCAGTAACAGAATCGTTTCTTTGATTAATCGGTAAATGTTTCGGAGTAACCACCATGGGTGATTTTACTTTTCAGGAATTGACGTCAATCCTCGCAATGCAGGGCTTTGTCGGGATTAGCTTGTTCAGTGTGCTGTTGTTAATGGCACTGGGGCTGGCCATCATTTTCGGTCAGATGGGCGTCATCAACATGGCTCATGGTGAGTTTATGGCACTCGGTGCCTACACCACTTACATGCTTTCCATGTTTACGCGCACTCATTATCCGGAATTGATGCCGTACTACTTCTTTTTCGCCATCATCGCGTCATTTCTGGTGGCGGGTATCGTTGGCTATCTCACAGAATTTGCCTTGATAAGACATCTTTACAAACGGCCATTGGATACGCTGCTGGCCACCTGGGGCTTGAGTCTTATCATGCAGCAGATGTTTCGTACCTTTTTTGGTTCACGCGAAGTCAGTCCGGCGTTGCCTGACTGGTTGATGGGATCCTGGATGCCTACCGATTCCATCTTTATTCCCATCAACGGCATGTTTGTATTGGGGCTGACCACGGTTGTGACTTTTGCTGTTTATTACCTGATGTACCGATCTTCCTGGGGCTTGAATGTGCGAGCTACCACCCAGAACCGTGTGATGAGCGGTGCGGTCGGCATCAATACCAAACAAGTGGACAGGCTCACCTTTGCGCTCGGCTGCGGCATCGCTGGTATTGCAGGGGCGGCCTTTACCACCATTGCATCAACCGGCCCGACCACAGGTTCACTTTATATTGTGGATACCTTCATGGTGGTGGTGTTTGGTGGTGCCGCCAGTCTGTTTGGCACCATTGCTTCTGCCTTCACCATTGCACAGGCGCAATCAATTCTTGAGTTCTTTATCAGTAGTTCCATGGCGAAAGTACTGACCCTGTTGACGCTGATCATCATTCTGATGATTCGTCCTGAAGGTCTGTTTGCTTCCAAAGTCCGTAAATAAAGCGCAGGAGATTTGATGATGAACTTTTTTATTGAACGGTTTCTGGGTGGCAAGCAGGGCGCAGTGGCAATAGGAATACTGGCTTTGCTTATCCTGGTGATTTTTCCTCTGGCGCTGGATTTGTTCCGACTGAATCTGGTGGGTAAATATCTGACCTTTGCTTTTGCGGCAGTGGGATTGGTGTTGCTGTGGGGATATGGCGGTATCTTGAGCCTGGGCCAAGGGGTGTTTTTTGGACTTGGCGGCTATGCGATGGCGATGTTTCTTAAACTGGAGGCTTCGGATCCAGAAAGTACCGCGATTCAGACCACACCGGGTATTCCTGACTTTATGGACTGGAACCAGTTGTATGAACTGCCTTGGTTCTGGGTGCCTTTTGAAAGTTTTACCTTCACGCTACTGGCCATTCTGGTGCTGCCTGCATTGTTTGCCTACATCATCGGCGTTGCCATGTTCAAACGTCGTGTCGGTGGCGTTTACTTTGCCATCATCACGCAGGTGATTGCGGTCATCCTCACGGTATTGATTGTTGGTCAACAGGGCTTTACTGGCGGTATCAACGGTATTACAGATCTTCGAACCTTAAATGGCTGGGATATCCGTACCGATTCGGCCAAGTACATTCTCTATTTCATCAATGCACTGTTGCTGTTGGCGGTCATCATGATCAGCCGGTTTGTGCTGACCAGCAAATTCGGTCGCTTGTTACTGGCGATGAAAGACAAAGAAGACCGGGTACGTTTTTCAGGCTATGACGTATCCAACTTCAAAATCTTCATTTTCTGTCTGTCTGCAGTAATTTCAGCTATTGGCGGCGCCATGTTTACCCTGCAGGTGGGTTTCATGTCCCCGTCATTGCTGGGGGTAGTGCCTTCCATCGAGATGGTTATTTTTGCAGCGGTGGGTGGCCGGATGTCACTGATTGGTGTGGTCTACGGCACCTTGTTAATTAATTTTGGCAAAACCGGCTTTTCAGAAACCTTCCCCGAACTGTGGTTGTTCTTCATGGGCGGTTTGTTCATTGCGGTGGTGATGTTCTTCCCTAACGGCCTGGCTGGTATTTACAACAAATACGTCTCGAAGCTGGCATTCCTGCAACGCTATCTGCCAGCCATCAAGCTGCCTAAGTCAAAAGCAGACACACAAAGCAATGCCTCATCCAGTGCCTCGACCTCTGATAATGCTGCTGAAGGAGCCAAATCATGAGTACCAATACAGACTTTTTGCTGGCGATTGAAGATTTGACGGTCTCGTTCGATGGCTTCAAGGCGGTTGATTCATTGACCATGTATATCGACAAAAATGAGCTGCGAGTGATTATCGGCCCCAACGGTGCCGGAAAAACCACGCTGCTGGACTTGATCTGTGGCAAAACCAAGGCCAGTGGTGGTTCCATCCAGTTTAAAAATCAGGAAATCACCAAGCTGGTTGAGCATCAGATCACCCGGGTGGGGATCGGTCGCAAATTCCAGACGCCATCGATTTATGAAAACCTTACGGTTTATCAAAACCTTGAGGTTTCCTATTCCGAAGGACGCAGTGTATTAGGCAGCCTGTTTTTTAAATCAACGCCCAAACTGGAAGCACTGATTGAAGAGGTGGCCAGTGATATTCAGTTGACCGAGCTTCTTGACACTGAAGCGGGGGTGTTGAGTCATGGACAAAAGCAATGGCTGGAAATCGGCATGTTGCTGATGCAGGAACCGGAATTATTGATGCTGGATGAACCGGTGGCCGGTATGAGTGCCAAGGAACGTGATGAAACGGCAGAACTATTGAACCGGCTTTGCAAGAACCGTTCGGTCATTGTGATTGAGCATGATATGGAGTTTGTGAAAAAGATTGCCCGTAAGGTGACGGTCTTGCATCAGGGCAAGATTTTGGCTGAAGGGGCGATGGAAAAGGTTCAGGCTGATGAAAAGGTCATCGAAGTTTATCTCGGTCATTGACTTAAACCAGGAGAAATCACATGTTTGAAGTGGAAAATTTGCAAGTCAGTTATGGCCAGAGTCAGGTAATTCATGACATCAGCTTCAAAGCCAATCCCAATGAAACACTGGCGATCATGGGCCGTAACGGGATGGGTAAAACAACCTTGTTTAAATCACTGATGGGTATACTGCCTAGCAGCGCCAGCAAGCTGGAAGTGGCTGGTGTTGATTTGCTGGGCAATGAAAGTTACCAGCGAGTCGCCAAGGGTGTTGCCTATGTGCCTCAGGGTCGAATGATCTTTCCCAACCTGACAGTGAAGGAAAACATCGAAACCGGGCTTAAGGTTGGTAAATATAAGGAGATTCCAGACGAGATCTACTCGTTGTTTCCGGTACTGCACGATATGCGGCATCGCAAGGGCGGTAACCTCTCGGGTGGTCAGCAACAGCAATTGGCGATTGCCCGAGCACTGGTGACCAATCCCAAGGTGTTGTTACTGGATGAGCCCACGGAAGGTATTCAGCCTTCGATCATCAAGGATATTGCCAAGGTGTTGAACGAGATCAGAAAAATGCGTGACATCACGATCATTGTGTCTGAACAGGTGCTCAGTTTCACCATGGAAATTGCCGACCGCATCATTGTCATCGAGAAAGGCAAGTTCATTCACGAAGATCTGCGTGAAGCGGTTGATGCAGACAAAATCAAGAAGTATCTGACCGTTTAGGACGGACGGTCTTTCATAGCGCATCTGACGCACTATACTGGTGCGTCAGATGCAAAAAAAGCGGTCCGGGTTGTTTGACCACTGACTAGATCATTTCTTTGAATCAAGCCAAGCTCTTGTATACAAGAGGCTCTCGGCTTTTGTTTAGCTATCGCCGGCAAACCGGCATAACTCTTGCTCCTTCCTAGCTTATGGTTTCCTGTTCAAACATCGCAGGGATAGCGATGATCCAGCGCAGGCAATACGTCAAATTACGTAGATAAAATTCTGCCGGTCATCATTATGATGACGGATCAATGCTGGCTGATAACCATCCAACCTGCCATCGATATCATCCGGGAGTTCGAGTTGACAGCGAATGAGGCTTTGATTGAGCTATCCGATCAGGATGCTCCCCAGCGTATTGTAAAAATCCGTCGTGATTACAATACCTGGGTAGCCAATGAAACGCTGGAAGACTATGCCCTGCGTTTTACGCCCCATTCTTTTCGTAAATGGTCCATTTTCCGGGTGGCTAACACCGCTCTAGGGGCTATTTCATTTCTGGTGCTGGAGGTCATTGGTGCAGCGCTGGCGGTGAATTTTGGTTTTGTGAATGCCTTTTGGGCAATTCTGACCATCAGTCTGATTATTTTCCTGACCAGCTTGCCAATCAGTTATTACGCCGCCAAATATGGCCTGGATATGGATTTGCTGACCCGAGGTGCCGGTTTTGGCTATATCGGTTCAACCATATCTTCGTTTGTCTACGCGACTTTCACCTTTATTTTGTTTGCGCTGGAAGCCGTGATCATGGCCTATGCGCTGAGCATGTACATTGATCTGCCGCTCTATGTCTGGTACCTGATTTCAGCCATCATCATTATTCCACTGGTGACGCATGGCGTGACACTAATCAGTCGTATTCAGATGATCACTCAGCCCGTGTGGATCTTCCTGATGGTGCTGCCCTTTGTCTTTATCTTGATGAAAGACCCGGATGCCGTTCGAGGCGTGATGCAGTTTGCCGGTGCTTCGGGATTTGACGCGGATTTCAATATTTACATGTTCGGCATGGCCATTGCCATTGGCATGGCCTTGATACCCCAAGTCGGCGAGCAGGTGGATTTTCTGCGGTTTATGCCGGAAAAAACGGAAGAAAATCGCTTGCGCTGGCACTTGGGGGTAATACTGGCTGGACCGGGCTGGATTTTCATCGGCATGATCAAAATGTTTGCCGGTGTGTTGCTGGCTTATCTGGTGTTGCAGGCGGGTGAGTCAGTTGAGGCCGCGGTGAATCCCACACATATGTATCACCTGGCCTTTGACTATGTGTTCAGCAATGCCGATGTGTTGCTGGCGGTCACCGTATTTTTTGTGGTGCTGTCACAAATAAAAATCAACATTACCAACGCCTATGCCGGGTCATTGGCCTGGTCGAATTTTTTTGTCACGTTTGACCCACAGCCATCCGGGTCGTGTCGTGTGGCTGCTGTTTAATGTGATGATTGCCACCTTGCTGATGTTGCTGGATGTCTTTCAGGCTTTGGAACAGGTACTGGGTCTGTATTCGAATATCGCCATTTCCTGGATTGCCGCGGTGGTGGCCGATTTGGTGATCAATAAACCCTTGGGACTGAGTCCCAAAGGACTGGAGTTCCGGCGCGCCTATCTGTTTGATATCAACCCGGTAGGCGTGGGCTCGATGGTGATTGCCTCGATAATCTCGGTGATGGCGTTTGTTGGCTTTTTCGGTCTGGAAGCACAATCATTTTCCTCGTTTATAGCTATGTTCACCGCCTTGATTTGTTCTCCTTTGATTGCCTGGTGGACACGAGGACGATTTTATCTGGCCAGGCAGCCGTTCAAGTTTCATCCCGGTAAGAGCAAGGCAACCTGCGTGGTCTGCGAGCGACAATATGAAATTGATGACGTAGCACATTGCCCCGCTTATCAGGGGCCGATCTGTTCGTTGTGTTGCTGTCTGGATGCTCGTTGCAATGATGCCTGTAAACCCAATGCAAAACTGAGTGATCAATGGCAGACGGCCATGATGGCCATGCTGCCTCGAAATTTGTGGGGCTATATTCACAGCGGGGTGGGGCACTACCTGCTGTTAATGACGCTGACGGTCATTGTGCTTAGCGCGATTTTTGGTCTGATCTATCTACACATAGAGTTGACGCTTACCGAAAACATCGCGCACATCCTGCCAGAGATACAGCTCGGATTTTTGAAGGCTTATGTGGCTTTGGTACTGGTTAGTGGGGTGATTGTCTGGTGGCTGGTGCTTACTTCACAAAGTCGCCATGTGGCACAGCAGGAGTCAAACTCTCAAACGCGTTTGTTGCAGCGGGAAATTGAATTGCACAAACAAACTGATGCCGAGTTGCAGCGTGCAAGGCGGGTGGCTGAACAAGCCAATCAGGCCAAGAGTCGCTATATCACTGGCATCAGCCATGAACTTCGCACACCGTTGAACAGCATCCTTGGTTATGCGCAATTGCTCGATAACCATAAGGGCTTTGACCCACGCAGCAAACAGGCAATCAAAGTCATACTCCGCAGTGGTGAGCATTTATTGTCATTAATCGAGGGTACGCTGGATATTGCCCGTATTGAGAATGGCAAGCTTCAGTTTGAAACTAAGTCACTGCGTTTCCCCGAATACATCCAGCAAATTGTCAGTATGTTTGAGCTGCAGGCGATTAATAAGGGCTTGAGTTTCAAATATCACATCAACAATGACTTGCCCGCGGTGGTGCGGGCTGATCACAAGCGGCTCAGCCAGATACTTATTAACATACTTGGCAACGCAGTCAAATATACCCGTGAAGGAGGCATTCAAGTCAGCGTCAGTTATGCTCGTGAATTTTTGTCAGTAGAGGTCGAAGATACCGGCCCGGGCATCAAGGATGAAGAGTTGCAGATGATTTTTGAGCCATTTTCAAGAGGCAGTGCCGCACAGGGCGTGGGTGGGACCGGCTTGGGCTTGACCATCAGCAAGTTACTGACCGAATTGATGGGCGGCATTTTGAACGTGCGCAGTGAAATGGGTAAAGGCACGGTGTTTTCGATTCGTCTGTATCTGCCCAGCGTGCGACAACAGGAGGCTTTGTCTGTGGTGTCCATGCAAATTCCAGCGGGATACCTCGGCCCCAGACGCAAAATCATGGTGGTCGATAATGAGCCGGTTGATCGTGAGCTGGTGAGAAACATGCTTGAACCGCTGGGCTTTGAGGTCAAAGAAGCTGCTTCGGGGGCGGAATGTTTGCAGACTTATCCACATTTCAAACCGGACATTATCTTTATGGATCTGGCGATGCCGGAGATGGATGGCTGGGAAACCATTCACCTGATTCGCAATATCCATCAGTCGGATATTCCTATCGGCATTATTTCTGCGAATGCTTTTGACCGTAGTCTGGAAAACAATTCGGGGATTTCACCGCAGGACTTTATTCTTAAGCCACTAAACCTGCTCGAGCTTATCAACTGGATCGGAGAATGTCTGAATTTGCAGTGGATTGAAGCAGAAAAGTCGATGCCAGCTATCGTGCCTATCAGCGATTATGTTTTGCCCTCACAGGCAACGCTGAAAAAACTGTTGGAGATGCTTGATATTGGCTATATCCATGGGGTGCGCAGTTTGATCAATGACATTGAAGCGCAACAGTTGGCTTGTGAGCATTTTGTTGCCGAAGTTCGAGGCATGACTAACAAGTTTCAGCTGGAAAGCCTCAAGTTATTTTTGAAAGAGAAACTGAATCATGCCTGATAAAGCAAGACAGGCAGTGGTCCTGGTGGTGGATGATACGCCCGACACATTAGCACTGTTACACGATGCCCTGGTGGAGTCGGGCTATGTTGTGCTGGTGGCCGATAATGGCAAGCAGGCGCTGAATATCAGCCGGGAAGTCTTGCCGGACATTATTCTGCTGGATGCACTGATGCCTGAAATGGATGGTTTTGAGGTTTGTCGTCAATTGAAGCAGGATTTGGTGACACGGCATATTCCAGTGATCTTTATGACCGGACTGACCGAGTCAGAGCACGTTGTGGCAGGTTTTTCGGCGGGAGGCATTGATTATGTGACCAAGCCTTTGAGTCCGATTGAAGTGATCGCCAGACTCAGTTCTCATCTGAAAAATGCCCGGATGATGAATCAGACGCAGGGAGCACTGGATGTCTTTGGTCAGGCGGCCATTGCAGTATTGCCCGAGTCTGGAAGAATCGTCTGGCAAACGCCACTTGCCAGACAACTGATTGCTAAATACCTCAACGACCATGATGCCTCTGCTAATGGAACACCTCTCAGACTGCAGCAATGGATTCAGCAACTGGGAGCTTCGGATGAGACTTTCCGGTTACGGCCATTGATGATTCAGCATCCAACCGGAAGATTGATTTTTAATCCAGCCGACTTGCGCAGCGAAGAACAGTGGCTGATTCTGGTCAGAGAAGAATCTGAAGTTGCCCAGATCGAAGCGCTCAAGGCGATATTTGCATTGACCAGGCGAGAAGCTCAAGTACTGCATTGGGTCATTATGGGCAAAACGGATCGCAGTATCGGTGAAATTCTTGGTACCAGCCCACGCACCGTCAATAAACATATGGAACATGTGTTCACCAAACTAGGCGTTGAGACTCGAACAGCGGCGGCTTCACTGGCGGTGAACAAGTTGCACAGTCTTTCAGGGGTTCAACGGCCGGGAGTCGAATAGAAAATCTGGTGCAGCGGTGATGTCCATAAGCCCGTTATTGACAGGCTGAATTCCCGAACAAAACCGGGAGTCATTCAGAAAAATACTGGTAAAAAAAGGAATGATTCCCGAAGTGACGGAGTGTCTCTGATCAGTGTATTACTGATGTCTTAGTATTTATAAATCAATGAGTTGCTGAATAAATCCGGTGGTTATTCCCGGCTGATGTGTGTTTTGGCTACAACAATATGAGAGTTTCTCTTATTCATAAATGAGATGAATGCATAATGACGCTCAGGAAGCTTACATCTAACCTTACACAACGCATGAAGTATTCCCAAACAGAAGACTATCGTGTGGACAAGAAACCTAATTATAGAGGACAACTCAATGAAGCTGAAAACTCTGTCATTAGCAATGATGTCAATGGCTGTACCAAGCATGGTCGCCGCTGACGAGTTGCTGGTAATGCAACAAAACGAAAACAACTGGGTAATGCCTGCTGGTAACTATGCCAACACTCGTTACAGCACTCTGGCTCAAGTCACAAAAGACAACGTCAAAGACCTGAAAATGGCTTGGTCGTTCTCAACTGGTGTATTGCGTGGTCACGAAGGTAACGCTCTGGTTATCGACGGCACCATGTATGTTCACACTCCTTTCCCGAACATCGTTTACGCCCTGGACCTGAACAACTACGGCGCAATCAAGTGGAAATATGAGCCAAACCAAAACTACGACGAAACTGTGCCAGTTATGTGCTGTGACACTGTTTACCGTGGTCTGTCATACGGTCAAGGTAAAATCTTCCTGAACCAGGCTGACACCACGCTGGTCGCTCTGGACATGAACACTGGTGAACCAGTCTGGTCTGACAAACGTGATGATCCAAAAGTCGGCGCAACCAGCACTGCTGCTGCTCACGTGTTCAAAGACAAAATCATCGTTGGTATTTCTGGTGGTGAGTTTGGTGTTCGCGGTTATGTTCAAGCCTACAACATGGACGGCAGTGTTGCTTACAAAGCATACAGCGTAGGTCCTGACAGCGAAATGCTGGTCGATGGCAACACAACTACTTCTATGCTGAAACCAGTTGGCAAGGATTCTTCACTGAAATCTTGGCAAGGTGACCAATGGAAGATCGGTGGTGGTACTACTTGGGGCTGGTATTCTTATGACCCAGACACCAACCTGTACTACTACGGTACTGGTAACCCATCTACCTGGAACCCTGTACAACGTCCAGGCGACAACAAATGGACTATGACCATCTTCGCTCGTGACCTGGACTCAGGTATGGCGAAATGGGTTTACCAAAAAACTCCATTTGACGAGTGGGACTACGACGGTGTTAACGAAAACATCCTGGTAGACCAAGAGTTCAAAGGTCAAATGCGTAAACTGCTGGTCAACTTTGACCGTAACGGTTTTGCATACACCCTGGACCGCGTCACTGGTGAACTGTTGGTTGCTGAACACTACAACCCACACGTTAACTGGGCAACCAGCGTTGATCTGAAAACAGGTCTGCCAAACCGTGTACAACGTTACTCTACCGCTTATAACGGTGAAGACGTGAACACCACTGGTATCTGCCCTGCTGCACTGGGTAACAAAGACCAACAGCCTGCTGCATTCTCACCACGCACTGGCCTGTTCTATGTCCCAACCAACAACGTATGTATGGACTACGAGCCATTCGAAGTTGAGTACGTCGCTGGTCAACCATACGTTGGTGCTACTCTGAGCATGTACCCACCAGAAGGTGAAACTCACCTGGGTAACTTCATTGCATGGGATGCACGTGAAGGTAAAATCGTCTGGTCTAACCCAGAGCGCTTCTCAGTCTGGTCAGGTGCTTTGGCAACTGCCTCTGACGTAGTGTTCTACGGTACTTCTGGAAGGTTTCATCAAAGCAGTTGACGCTCACACAGGTCGTGAACTGTGGAGATTCAAAAACCCATCAGGCTGA
>NZ_APHR01000022.1 GCF_000349205.1 Methylophaga lonarensis MPL
TCAASTTATTTTGAGGGGTACAACAATGAAATCTCGGTTTTTGTGGATGTTTGGCATCATCGCCATGTTAGCTTCACCCGTATATGCCGACGAGACTCAAGTCATGGTGCGTGTGCTGGCCGGCGATTCAAAATTCATCGGCACTGGCGTTGGCGGCATGCGGGTCGTTGTTGAAGATGTGGAAACTGGAGAGATACTGGATCAAGGCTGGATCAACGGCAATACTGGTGACACACCTTTATTGATGGAAAACCCTATCGCTCGCGGCAGCCGTCTGACCGATGATAAAACCGCAGGTTATCTGGCAACACTGAATATCAACAGTCCACGCCTGCTTCGATTCACGGCGATTGGTCCTTATGGTCACCGACAATCCCAACAGGAAACCTCAGTCACCAGCTGGGTTGTTCCAGGCAAACATATACTTGATGATGGCCTGATACTCACCCTGCCCGGCTTTATTGTTGATGCCTGGGCAAGTGTGACTGAAAACGGTCAGGTTGAAATACTCGCCAAGGCTTCATTGATGTGTGGCTGCCCAATCAAACCTGACGGCCTTTGGGACCCTGCCAATTACGAAGTTAAAGCCATGATCATGCAGGACGAGCGAAAAATCACCGAGGTCGATTTGGCATTCACCGGGCCGGTCGGTCTGTTCAGTGCAAAGCTCGAATTACCAGAGCCCGGTCATTACAAAGCTATCGTCTATATCTTTGATGCAGACAATGCCAATGTCGGTGTGGATCGCGCCATGTTTGAAATTACTAAACCCTGAGAGAATTTGTAACAATCGGGCCACTTAAGCGTCTGTTACTCAAGTAGCCTGGAGTGCAAATGATTGATAAACAATATCCAGTGAATGGCGCAGGTCTGGGCCTGCGCCGCAGTTTTTGTGATGAGCTGTCCAAGCTTGAGTCACCGAGCATTGATTTTCTGGAGATTGCGCCGGAAAACTGGATGGGTATCGGCGGCAAAATTGGCAAAAGCCTTCGCTATTTCAGTGAGCGTTATCCCATGTTGTGTCATGGACTGTCACTGTCGATTGGCAGCCCCGCGCCACTGGACCGACAATTTGTCGCTGAGGTGGGACGTTTTCTCGACTTGCATCAGGTGGTCTGTTACAGCGAACACCTGAGCTATTGCAGCGATGATGGTCATTTGTATGACTTGATGCCAATCCCCTTCACAGAAGAGGCTGTGCTTTATGTGGCTGACCGTATCCGTGAAGTTCAGGATATTCTGCAACGGCAACTGGTGATTGAAAATGTCTCTTACTACGCAGCACCAGGTCGACAACTGACGGAAACCCAGTTTATCAACGCCATCCTTGAGGAAGCTGATTGTGGCCTGTTGCTTGATGTTAACAACGTCTATGTCAACAGCATCAACCATGGTTACGATGCCTTGGATTTTATCCGGCAAATCCCTTCAGCGCGCATCACCTATTTGCACATTGCCGGACATTACAACGAAGCCGATGATCTGATTATCGATACCCATGGTGCTGATGTGATTCCGCCTGTCTGGCAACTGTTAATGGACACATACCAGCATCACGGCGTCATACCGACCCTGCTTGAACGTGACTTCAATATTCCTGATCTTTCGATATTGCTTGAAGAAGTCGAACAAATCCGTCGCCATCAACAATCGGCGCAGGCAGCCGCATGACAGAGCACACTGATTTCCGACAGCTGCAATATCAATTTGCCGCTCATATACGCGATCCACAACACCAGCCAGCACCTGATGATATAGAGTCGCGTCGTATGGCCATCTACCGGCGTTTATTCTTCAATAATCTGGATAACTTCATCAGTAATGCCTTTCCAGTGATACGCCAATTACACGATGATCAGCAATGGCAGTCACTGATTCGCGACTTCATGGTAGAACATCGCTGCCACAGCCCACTGTTTCATCAGATTGCCGCAGAATTTGTTCAGTACCTGAATCAACGGCCCGTGCCAGCACAGCAACCGTTTTTAAATGAACTGGCACATTACGAGTGGCTGGAGCTGGCACTATCTGTAGTCGAATATGAAATACAGGCATCTTTGCCGGACACTGTTGAAGCATTAATGTCGAGCTATTGGCAGATGCCGCCAACAGCGGTGTTACAACTCTACCACTATCCGGTGCATCAAATAGGCGTCAATCATCAGCCACAGCAGCCCTCTGAACAGCCTTGCTGTCTGCTGGTTTACCGGGATCCAACCGACAAGGTTCGCTTTGTCGAGCTGAACGCCGTCAGCGCCAGATTACTGGATTTAGTCAATCAGGGATTGAGCGGCTATGAAGCTGCAGAGCAAATTGCCATTCAGTTGCAACATCCGGATAGCCAGCAATTAGCAACTGCAGCGGCTGGCTTGATCAGTGACTGGTGCCAGAATGGTGTATTGTCACCTGCCGACAGATAGCAAGACATCAACTTTTTCGTCAGTCCCACCCTGCGTATTTTTTCGTTATTCCCACACCAGCGTACCTTTTACGTCATTCCCACACCGACTTACTTTTCCGTCATTCCTACACACACCCTCGTCATTCGTACACACACCCTCGTCATTCGTACACTCATCCCGTCATTCCCGCACACACCCCGTCATTCCCGCACTCATCCCGTCATTCCCGCACACACCCCCGTCATTCCCGCGACGGCGGGAATCTGTGAGGCCGTGCGGAGACTCCGGACAAACGCTCGGCGTTTTCCGAAATGACGGCAGTGGAGGGATGTTTTCAGGAATGACGGAGTTGGTTTTACGCGTTCCAAATGACGGCGTTTTTTTTTCGGCTTCCAAATGAGGGTTAGTCTCGTGCGTTCCTGTGCGCATGTTGTCAATCGAAGCTATGTGAAATATTTCATTCAACTCAGATAAACAAAAATGCCGGTCAGTTTATCTGACCGGCATTATGGCAATGCTCGAGCTTTTGGATTATTTACAGCGATTGCTTAACTGGTCGCCAGCTGGATCGCTTCCGCAGACAAGCGGGTAATTTCATCCCAGTTTTCAGCTTCTACCAAAGAAGCTGCACACATCCATGAACCACCCACACAAGCCACATTGGACAGACCGTAGTAGCTGGCAACGTTTTTCTGACTTACGCCACCTGTCGGGCAGAAGGTGATTTGTGGAATCGGTGCGCCAATCGATTTCAGCATGGGCACGCCACCGGCTGCTTCAGCAGGGAAAAACTTCATTGCGGTAATGCCACGCTCCAGCAAGCGCATTGCTTCACTTGGGTTGGCAACACCTGGTAATAGCGGCACACCGGTTTTCAGGGCGGCATCAATCAGTGTGTCAGTAGTGCCGGGGCTGACAATAAACTCAGCACCTGCATCAATCGCTGCATTGAGCGTTTCGACATTGATAATGGTACCGGCACCAACGATAGCTTCTGGCACCTCAGCCTTGATGCGGCGAATTGATTCCAGCGCGGCTTCAGTGCGCAAGGTGATTTCCAATACTTTCAGGCCACCTTTAACCAAGGCTTTTGCCAGTGGAACTGCGTGTTCAACCTTGTTGATGACCATCACCGGTACAATCGGTGATACACGCATGATTTCGTGAATAGTTCTTGTTGTCATGATTCAGATTATCCGAGTTATTCGTTGTTAAACATGTTGATGGCACCGGTTTCTGCCGTTGAAACCGCACGACGGAAGCTGTCGAACAATTCACGGCCACAACCATAGTGATGTTCTGTATTAGCCATCACACAGGCAACCCTTGAATTCAGCTCGTCTTCGTCGACCAGCACATTTAATTCGCCCGTTTGGGTGTTAAGTCTAATCAAATCACCATCACGAACTTTGGTCAGCATGCTGCCATCTACACACTCAGGGCTGAGATGGATGGCTGAGGCGACTTTACCAGAGGCACCAGACATACGACCATCGGTAATGAGTGCCACTTTAAAACCACGATCCATCAGAACACCCAACGGTGGCGTTACTTTGTGTAGCTCTGGCATACCGTTGGCTTTTGGTCCCTGGAAGCGCAACACCACGACAACGTCACGATCCAGTTCACCACGTTTGAATGCGTCAACCACGTCGTTCTGGTCGTCAAATACCGCAGCAGGTGCTTCAACAACTTGGTGCTCGGGATCAACCGCAGAGATTTTTGAAACGCCGCGGCCGAGGTTACCTTTGATCAAATGCAAGCCACCGGTGCTGGCAAAGGGTTTTTCAACACTGCCAACGACTGTTGGGTCCAGCGACACTTCTGTGCCCTCTTCCCAAACCAGCTGGTTGTCGATGAGTTTTGGTTCCTGTGTGTATTGCTTCATGCCTCTATCATTACCAATGGTAATGATGTCTTCATGCATCAGGCCATGTTTGCTCAACTCGCGGATCAACAAGCCCATACCACCGGCAGCATTGAAGTGATTTACATCGGCGCTACCATTAGGGTAAATGCGGGTCAGCAGAGGAATCACTTTAGAAAGCCGATCAAAATCATCCCAATTGATAATCACACCTGCAGCACGCGCAATAGCGACCAAGTGAATGGTGTGGTTAGTGGAACCACCGGTTGCCAGCAGACCGATCAACGCATTCAGGATCGCCTTTTCGTTAATCACGTGACCAATCGGACGGTAATCATCTCCCATGGCGGTGAATTTAAGCACTTGCTTGGCTGCCTCGGCAGTCAGTGCATCACGTAATGGTGTGTTCGGGTTAATGAATGAGCTACCAGGTAAATGCAGGCCCATCATTTCAACCATCATCTGGTTACTGTTGGCAGTACCGTAGAAGGTACAAGTACCTGGGCTGTGGTAAGACTCGGATTCTGCTTTAAGCAGTTCATCACGGCCAACTTTGCCTTCAGCATAGAGTTGTCTGATGCGTACCTTCTCTTTATTTGGCAATCCGCTTGGCATCGGGCCAGCAGGGACAAATACCGATGGCAGGTGACCAAAACTCAAAGCACCTATCAAAAGACCCGGAACGATTTTGTCACACACACCAAGGTAAAGTGCCGCATCAAACATGTTATGGCTGAGGCCAATCGCGGTAGACATGGCAATAACATCGCGGCTGAACAGCGACAGATCCATGCCTGGTTGACCTTGGGTAATACCATCACACATGGCCGGTACACCACCTGCGAACTGGGCAACACCACCCGCTTGTGTGGCGGCTTCTTTGATAATCGCAGGGAACGTCTCAAACGGCTGATGCGCAGAGAGCATATCGTTATATGAGGATATGATCGCGATGTTGGCTTTTTTATCTGCGGCCAAATCTGCTTTTTCAGTGGCAGAACATGCTGCAAAACCGTGAGCCAGATTGCCACAGGCGAGCATGCCACGGTGGGGTTTCTTGCTGGCAGCTTCGTCGATGCGCTGCAAGTAGGTTTCACGGGTCTTTTTACTGCGCTCGATCACGTCTTTGGTGACCGCATCCAATACTGCATGAACCATAAAATCTCTCTCGTATATGCTTGTCGTAATTTGGGTTGGACGCTGCCAATGTTCAACAACAATAACCCGTCAGAATTTTCTACAGACCGACAATTATAGCTTGAAATCCGTTTTGTCGCACGGTCAAGATCATTTAATCAAACTGAACGGCATGGAATATATCGGCGATTTCACCGCCCTTCTCCGGTATGATGTGCCGCTTGTTTGATATTGTTTTTCACTGGAAATACCGCATCATGACTGAAAGCAAACCCATGCGAACCGTGCGCAGCTTTGTACGCAGAGAAGGCCGACTGACACCGGGTCAACAAAAAGCACTGGATGATTTGTGGCCGATGTTTGGCATCGAAGAAACCGGGCCTGAACTGGACTTTGCTCAGCTATTTGGTCGTGAAGCATCGCGGGTTCTGGAAATCGGCTTTGGCAATGGCAGCTCACTGGCCGAAATGGCAGCCAAGCAGACAGATGCAGATTTTATTGGTGTTGAAGTGCACCGACCGGGGGTTGGGCAATTACTCAAACTGATAGAAAACAACCAGCTGAGTAATCTTCGTGTCGCCTGCACCGATGCTGTTGAACTGCTCAAGACAAGAATTGCAGATCACAGTCTGGATAGGGTTCAACTGTATTTTCCTGATCCCTGGCACAAGAAAAGACACCACAAACGCCGCATCATTCAACCGGCATTTGTCAGTCTGCTTGCAAAAAAACTCAAACCCGGCGGCCATTTGCACATGGCGACTGACTGGCAAGACTATGCAGAACAAATGCTGGAAGATCTGTCTGGCAGCAAAGACTTTGTGAACTGCGCCAGCGATGGCACTTACATCCCTCGACCGGACTATCGACCACTGACCAAATTCGAGCAGCGGGGACATCGGTTGGGTCATGGTGTTTGGGATTTATTGTTTAAGAGAAAATAATTGCAGATCAACACTATATCGGATAGTGTTCGCAAATACTCTTAACTAGGAACGGTCATGTTTATCCGCCATCAACTGTCGGTACTCTTTGTCGTTGCAACCAGCTTTTCAGTCACCGTCCAGGCAGCTGGCTTTGCCAATCAGCAACAAAGCATCACTCATCTTGGTCGTGCCTATGCCGGAGCCGCAGCGATTACAGAAGATGCCAGCGGAATGTTTTTTAATCCAGCGGGAATGACACAGCTACAAGACAGTGAAATCAGCGTTGGCCTCAACTACATTGCGCCCGATATTCGTTTTCGTAACCGTAATTCAAGGCTGCCGGATGGTACGGCCATCCGCGGTGGTTCTGGCGGTAATGGTTCTGAAACGCCTATCGCACCCAATGTTTATCTTGCCCATCGATTGAACGACAAGGTAGTACTTGGCCTGGGAATCGGCTCTCCCTTTGGACTGGCCACAGATTATCGAACTAACTGGCAAGGCCGTTATCATGCCTTGCGATCTGACTTGATGACCGTCAACTTCAATCCGGCGATTGCGATCAAGGCAAATGACAGACTTTCACTAGGCTTTGGCATTAACGTGCAATACATCGACCTGGAGTTGTCTCAGGCAATCGATTTTGGCAGTTCCCCTCTTGGTTCGCTTCCGCAGCAACAGGATGGTCGAGTCAAAATTAACGCTAACGACTGGGGTGTTGGTTTCAACCTTGGTATGACCTATGAGCTGACAGAAATCACTCGATTAGGCCTTGCCTATCGCTCAAGTATTTCTCATCGACTCAAGGGTAAAGGACGCTTCCGTTTGCCTGATGATCTCAGCGGAGGGCTGCAAGCTGCCGGTTTCAACAATGCTCGCGTCAATGGCAAGGTTCGCTTACCTGAGACCTTTTCTGTTGCAGTTCATCATCAATTTGCTCCTGACTGGGCCATCAATGCTGATGCCACCTGGACTCGATGGAGTCGATATCAGACATTAGCCATAGATTCTGCTAATCCACGCCTGAGCAGTGAGCAGGCACAAAACTGGAAAAACAGCATGCGTTATGGCTTGGGATTAACCCACCAGTTCAACGATGCTTGGACCTTTAGAACCGGTGTCGCCTTTGATCAAACGCCAGTTCCAGACAGTGCCCGCCGCAATCCGAGGACACCTGACAGTGATCGCACATGGCTTTCAGTGGGCGCAAGTTATCAGTTCAATGAGCAGATAGTCATTGATGCGGGCTTAGCTCATATCATGGGCCGTCAAGTCAATATTCGTCAGCGTAATGCCAACGGTTATATCCTGGACGGCCGTTACCGCACCACGATCAACATCGCAAGCTTGCAACTGCGATGGCAGTTTGATTAGGGCTGCCTTTCAAGCCATCAAATCACCGAGCTTTGCCAAGCATGTACAATGACAGAACTTAACACAGCAGAGGACGGTGCCATGTCTGAAGCACAGATCGACATAATTGCTCCCAATGAAGCCATCAGTCTGTATGGCTTGTTTCTTGAACGACTCAAACGCAGTCCTGAACATCCCGCCTATCGTCGTTTTGATGCTGAGTCATCCCAATGGATAGATATCAACTGGCAACAACTGGCTGATAATGTCTGTCGGTGGCAGTCCGCGTTAGCACAGGAAAATCTCAAACCCGGCGAACGGGTCGCCTTGAATCTGCGTAATAGTGTTGATTGGGTGAGTTTTGATCTGGCCGCCATGGGGCTTGGTCTGGTGGTTGTGCCACTCTACCCGGATGACCGACCTGATAATGTTGCCTACATTCTTGAAGATGCCGGCGTAAAACTACTGTTGCTGCAGAGTGCTTCACAATGGAGCAAACTTGCAACAGCACTGACCTCGGGTCATAGCCTGGCGCGTGTCGTCATTCTGAATGATGAATCAGAAGTCTCTGATTCGCGCTGTATCAGTTGTTCACAATGGCTGGGGGCCGCACCCTCAGATACCACGCTATCCGAGCGTCGTGAAGATCCTGGCAAACTGGCATCCATTATCTACACCTCCGGCACAACCGGTCGCCCCAAAGGCGTGATGCTCAGTCACCTGAACATGTTATCGATTGCTCATGCTTCACTTCAGGCCTTTGATATTTTCCCTGATGACTGTTTCCTGTCTTTTTTGCCGTTATCTCACACCTTGGAAAGAACGGGCGGTTATTACCTGCCGATGATGGCCGGCGCAACCGTTGCATTTGCACGCAGTATTCCCCAACTCTCAGAAGATATACAAACCGTCAAACCCACCATTCTGATTGCTGTGCCGCGGATTTTTGAACGCATTCATGACCGTCTGCAATCTCAGTTAGCTGAAAAGCCGTGGATCGCCAGACAGCTATTCAAACTGACTGTAAAGATTGGCTGGCAACGCTTTTTATTCCAGCAGGGACGCGGCCCTAAACGTTTGAGCTTTGCATTATGGCCCTTGTTAGAAAAACGAGTGGCCTCACAAGTACAACAGCGTATGGGCGGACAATTAAGACTGGCAGTCAGTGGCGGTGCGCCATTGCCAATACATGCCGCAAAGCTGTTTATCGGTCTTGGCCTGGAGTTATTGCAAGGTTATGGCTTAACAGAAACCAGTCCGGTGATCAGTGTCAACAGACCTGATGCCAATATTCCTGACAGTGTCGGTCAGCCGATTGTCGGTGTACAAGTACGCATTGGCGAACAGGATGAGTTACAGGTATTAAGTCCAGGTAACATGCTGGGTTACTGGAATAATCACAAGGCAACTGCAAGCACGATTGATGTTGACGGCTGGTTACATACTGGCGATCAGGCATCCATTAACGATACCGGACATATCACCATTACCGGCCGTATCAAAGATATTCTGGTACTGAGCAATGGCGAAAAAGTCTCGCCCTCAGACATTGAAAGCAGCATTGTCAGCGACAAGTACTTTGATCAGGCCATGCTGATCGGCGAAGGTCAGTCGTTTCTGTCAGCCATTGTTGTGCTGAATCCTGATAACTGGTTTGGACTGGCCAGAAAGCTACAGTTAGATCCGATGTCCGATGCCAGTCTCAATGAGAAAAAACTGCATCAGCATCTGATTGGAGAAATACGCCAGCTGATGAAAGCGTTTCCAGCTTATGCAAAAGTTCGCCGGCTGATTCTGACGCTTGACCCGTGGACGATTGAAAACGGAATGCTAACGCCGACCATGAAGGTCAAGCGCGCACAGGTATCCCAACATTTTGAAGCACAGATCAGGAAACTTTATTCCTGATCTGTTGCTGTTCAAACAACATGATGGCCTCAACGGTATGAAACGAACCAAATACCAGTATGCGATCATTGGTGTTGGCCGCTGACAATGCCGCAACATAAGCATTGCTCACTGCATCAAAAATACTGACCCGCTCAGCATCAACCTGAGGCAACAACTGTGTGGCAAGCGCTTCACCACTCAGGCCTCTGTCACCCTCCAGACTGCCCAGATACCAGTGGTCGATAACATCTTTGAGCGATGCAAATACAGCACTGGCATCTTTGTCGCGTAACATGGCAACCACGGCATGGGTTTTGCCTGCACAGGGAATTTCCTTGAGCAGTGCTTGCAGGTTTTCAGCGCCCTGTTGATTGTGGGTCACATCAAAAATTGTGGTTACTGGGCCGGGGAACATTTGAAAACGGCCATTCAGCTGAACCTGCTGAAGCCCTTGTTCAACAGCATGTCGATCCAGCTTGTCCAGCCCGGATTGTTGCAATTGATTCACCACTTGCAACACTGCTGCCGCATTGTGGACCTGATAACGTCCGGTTAATGCAGGTTTCGGTAATTCCTGCCATTGCAGATGACTAGATTGCCAGTTCCAGCTGCTATCAGTTTCATTGATTGAATATTGATAATCACGACCAGCAATAAACAAAGGCGCTGCCAGTTCAGCGGCGCGATTAATAATGCTGTCGGGTGGGGAAAATTCGCTGCTGACGACAGGCCTGCCGGCACGCATGATGCCCGCCTTCTCGAAGCCAATTTTTTCTCGTGTATCACCCAGCCAGGCGACGTGATCAAGTGCGATTGGAGTAATCAGTGCAATATCGGCATCAAACAGATTCACTGCATCCAGCCGCCCACCCATGCCAACCTCGAGCACGGCCACATCTACCTGCTCACGACAGAAAATATCCGCCGCGGCCAATGTTGCAAACTCAAAATAGGTCATCGAAATTTCTGCACGAGCCTGATCAATGCGATCAAAACTGGCACAAATCTCATCATCGGAACAGCTTTGACCATCAATAACGATACGCTCGTTGTATGCCAACAAATGTGGTGAGGTGTAGGTTGCTGTATTGTAACCAGCGGCACGCATAATCGACGACAGCATGGCCACTGACGAGCCTTTACCGTTGGTGCCTGCAACCGTGATTACGGTAAAGGGCAGTCTGTGACTGCCCCCCATTCTTTTCCAGACTTCGGCAATGCGATCAAGACCAGGGTCAATCTCGGTAAAATGAAGTCTTTCCTGCCATGCCAGCCATTCCGGCAGGGTATCAAAGCGCATTTTCGCGGATCACATCAAGCCGCAGAAGCGTGCTGCAGCATTTGCAGAATCTTGCTCAGTCGATCACGCATTTCACGTCGATCAATGATCAGATCAATAGCGCCATGTTCTTGCAGAAATTCACTGCGCTGAAAACCTTCTGGGAGTTTTTCACGCACTGTTTGCTCAATCACACGAGGTCCGGCAAAACCGATCAGTGCTTTTGGCTCGGCAACATTAATGTCACCCAGCATCGCCAGACTGGCTGAAACACCGCCCATCGTTGGATCCGTCATCACCGAAATGAACGGAATACCCGCTTCACTCAACTGACTCAAAATGGCACTTGTTTTTGCCATTTGCATCAATGAAAACAGGCCTTCCTGCATCCTGGCACCACCACTGGCAGCATAACAAATCAGTGGTATTTTGTTTTTCAACGCAACTTGCGCTGCGCGGACGAATTTTTCGCCGACTACAGAGCCCATTGAGCCGCCCATGAAATCAAAATCAAAGGCAACCACGACCACAGGTACCGACTTAACAGTACCTTGCATGGCCAGCAGTGCATCATTTTCACCGGTGGATTTTTGTGCCTGAACGATTCGATCTTTGTAGCGCTTGCTGTCTTTGAAGCGCAGTGTATCGACTGGTTTTACCTCAGCAGCGATTTCCAGGCGCCCTTCTTCATCCAAAAAACTTTCCAGACGTTTTCTGGCAGAGATGCGCTGATGATGATCGCATTTTGGACATACCATCAGGTTTCGTTCCAGTTCTGCTCGATACAAAACAGCATCACAGGACGGACATTTGCACCACACACCTTCAGGTACTGAACGGCTTTTACCGGTGGTACGAATTTTCGACGGGAGTAATCTCTCAAACCAACTCATTAAGTCACCTTATCTGCAAATTTGAATTCAGGCACTGGCCAGATCGCGGGCATTGATTGCATGCCGCATCTCGGCAAGTAAGCCGGCCACCGCCGCAGGAAGTGCTTCAGGACGTTTTTCATGTTCTTCGATGCAACGCACCAGTGTACTGCCAATCACTACGGCATCGGCAATTTCGGACACTGCTGCTGCAGATTGACCATCACGGATACCAAAACCTACACCAAGCGGCAGGTCGGTATATTGTCTCAGTTGCGCCAGTTTTCCTCTGACCTCGGAAACATCCAGTGCAGCCGTACCGGTCACACCTTTGATAGAAACGTAATAAATGAAGCCTTTGGCAAAACTGGCAATGCGCTGCATGCGCTCAGCACTGGTTGTTGGCGCAACCAGGTAGATACTGTCAATCTCGTATTTGTCCAGTTCCTGGCGCAGTACCGAAGACTCTTCAGGTGGCGAATCAACAGTCAGCACACCATCCACACCCGCTTCGGCCGCTTTTTCAGCAAATACCGCATAACCCATGGCTTCTATCGGGTTGTCATACCCCATCAGTACGATAGGAGTCGTTTTGTTTTTGTCGCGAAACTGACGAACCATGTCGAGCACATGTTGCAATGTGACGTCATTTTTCAGAGCCCTTTCACAGGCTTTTTGAATCACCGGCCCATCGGACATTGGATCCGAAAACGGCACACCCAACTCGATAATGTCAGCACCGGCATCTACCAATGCATGCAGCAAAGGTACGGTTACCCATGGCTCTGGGTCGCCTGCAGTGACATAAGGAATCAAGGCCGTTTGGCCATCCGCTTTCAGATTCGCGAAACACTCACTAATTCGACTCATTATGTTTACCTCAGAAACTCAGCCCGGCCATCGCCGCCACTGTATGCATATCCTTGTCACCCCGTCCGGATACATTCACCAGGATAGTCTGGTCCGAAGACATGGTTGGCGCCAGTTTTTTTACGTAAGCCAGTGCATGGCTGGTTTCAAGTGCCGGGATAATACCTTCCGTGCGGGTCAACTCATGAAAGGCTTCGAGTGCTTCGTCGTCAGTCACACACACATAATTGGCGCGACCGATATCTTTCAGCCATGCATGCTCAGGACCCACACCAGGGTAATCCAGACCCGCTGAGATTGAATGAGTAGCCGTGATCTGCCCTGCCTTGTTTTGCATCAGGTACGTCCGGTTGCCATGCAGAACACCAGGCGTACCCGCACACAACGGAGCAGAATGCTGACCAGATTCAATGCCATGACCTGCACCTTCGACGCCGTACATCGCTACAGATTCATCTTCAATAAATGGATAGAACAAGCCTATGGCGTTAGAACCGCCGCCAATGCAAGCGACCAATGCGTCAGGTAACTTACCGGTAGCATTCAGCATCTGATTTTTGGCTTCACGGCCAATGACCGCCTGAAAATCGCGAACCATCGCTGGATATGGATGCGGTCCAGCAACCGTTCCGATAATGTAGAAAGTGTTATCGACGTTGGTCACCCAATCACGCAGCGCTTCGTTCAGCGCGTCCTTGAGGGTTTTTGCACCTGATTGAACCGGCACAACTTCAGCGCCGAGTAATTTCATCCGGTAAACATTCTGCGCCTGACGTTGCACATCTTCAGCGCCCATATAGACGATACATTCCAGCCCAAGTCTGGCTGCAACTGTCGCTGTGGCAACACCATGCTGACCAGCGCCTGTTTCGGCAATAATGCGGGTTTTACCCATACGCTTGGCCAAGAGTGCCTGACCGATGGTGTTGTTCACCTTGTGAGCGCCGGTGTGATTCAAATCTTCTCGTTTAAGATAGATTTGCGCACCACCCAGTTTTTTAGTCCAGTTCTCGGCGAAGTAAACAGGTGAAGGACGACCAACAAAGTCTGCAAGGTCTTTGTCCATTTCAGCGATAAACTGCGGATCGTTACGATACTGCTCGTAAGCCTCCTCCAGTTCGTAAATCGCTCCCATCAGCGTTTCACCGACAAAGCGCCCACCGTAAGGACCAAAGTGCCCTTCTTTATCCGGATAGCTCTTGAAATAATCTGTAAATTTTAACTCAGGCATTTGCGACCTCTTGCATGAAAGCGCTGATTTTCTGATGACTCTTAATACCTTTTTCGGCTTCAACCCCACCACTGACATCAACAGCATAGGGACGAACCTGACGAATCGCCGAAGCGACATTGCCAGCATCCAAGCCACCGGCCAGCACGATAGGTTGTGTCAATTGACCTATCATCGACCAATCAAAAACCTGACCAGTTCCACCGGGAACGCCAGGTTGATAAGCATCCAGCAGCAATCCTGCTGCCGATGAATAAATCCTAGACTGCTGTTGCAAGTCGATACCGTCACGCATTCGAATTGCTTTCAGATACGGCCGATCGAATTGCTCACAATAACTGGCTGATTCATCACCATGAAATTGCAGAATATCGATGGGTAATGCTTCCAGACAGGCGTTAACCTCTTCAGCGTGTGCATCGACAAATAAACCCACGAGACTGACAAATGGCGGCAACTGCGCAACAATTGTCCGTGCTGCCTCTATATTGACCGCCCTTGGACTCGGCGGATAAAACACCAAGCCAAGCGCATCAGCACCGATATTCACTGCAAATTCAGCGTCTTGGCGACGGGTAATTCCACAGATTTTGACGCGCGTTCTCATGGTTTGCTGTCTGACTCAATCAATCAATCAACCCGATACTTTACCAGAGCACCGGAAAACCCGACACTCCCGGAAGTTGAAAGTGCTGGGGATATTGCACATCTGTCAGATACAAACCTTCGGCTGGAGCCGTGATGCCTGCTTGATTACGGTCACAACTTTCAAGTACTTCGGCGGCCCATTGCACAGGCTTCTTGCCCTCTCCAATTGGCACTAAAACACCCACTAAGTTGCGCACCATATGATGTAAAAATGACCTTGCCGAGACGTCTATCGCAATGCAATCCTGATGACGACTGACGGTGATGGTATCAACGGTTTTCATGGCGCTTTTTGCCTGACATTCAACAGCTCTGAAAGCTGAAAAGTCATGATGCCCTGTCAGCAAATCAGCGGCTGCCTGCATGTGCTCGATTTCAATGGCTTTATGAGTCCACCACATGCGCTGATAGTGAACAGCAGAACGGCTGAGTCTGTTGAGGATGAGATAACGATAGCTTCGCTGAGTTGCACTGAATCGTGCGTGAAAACTTTCATCTACTGGCTTGACCCAGTTGATGCTGATGTCCTCAGGCAGGTTTGTGTTGATACCAAGCAGCCAGCCGCGGTCGCTGCGTTGGGCCTCTGTGTCAAAATGCACGACCTGATTCAGCGCGTGCACGCCGGTATCCGTTCGCCCAGCCGCATGAACTTCTATTTGATGATTGGCAACAAAGCTCACCGCCTGAGTCAGACTATCCTGAACGGTGCGTTGTCCGGGTTGAGCTTGCCAGCCATTAAAATTGGAGCCGTGGTATTCCACGCCTAGCGCTATTCGCATTCAGACACACTCAAGACAATGTATTGAGCAATTCCTGTGCCCGCGCCTGTTGCTGCTCATCACCTTCCTGCAAGACTTCCGAGAGGATGTTTCTCGCCACCGACAGATCGCCCATGTCGATGTATGCGACGGCCAAATCCAGTTTTGTTTCAGCCTCGTCAATTGCATCAAACTCATCAAGATTGAACTCAAGATCGACTTCATCATCCTCAATATCGGTCAGTTCACTCAATGGTCTTTCTGAAGTTATCTCGGTGTCATCGGGCAATGATTCACTCAAATCATCAATATTGATGTCCAACTCATCTATTTGGTCCAGATCGTTTGATTGCACCAGTTCGTCTGGTTGATCCAGTTCAAATGCCTGTTCGTCGGGCGAGTCCATCTCTTCTGTGCCAACTGACAGCTCTTCAATGTCGATACGCAGCTCATCATCGTCAACACTGGAGGTGCTGTCAGACAAACTGTCATCATCCAGTGAAAGATCCGGAATTGGCTCAAATGCTTCAGGTTCTGGAAGGGTCTCTTCAGGTGTTTCATCATCAGACTTTTCATCAAGTGAAAAATCAGTACTGAAATCGAGTAGTTCGGTATCTTCACGCAGCACTTCATCACTTGAAATGGCTTGTTCGGCTGGCTCATCATCAAGCTTGAAGGCATCAAGATCAAATTCGATATGATCTGGCTCAACTTGGTGTTCTTCACTATCCGACGCTAAATCTTCGTCGATGATTTTGTCGCTTAGTTCAGCAGTTGATTCCTCTACTGGTTCGGCCTGCTCAGTTTCTAGCTCATCGTTCAAGCTATCTTGCGTTTCTGGCGCGTTGAAACGTTCATCATAAGGTGCAAGTTGTTGCCCCCAGCCGCGAATGTCGTCCCAATGCTCACTGGTTTCATCAAATTCGCTCGACTCAACCAGACGAATAAACTCCTCAGTTTTGTGTTGTCTGAACAATACAAACAACAGTTTGTAAGCGACCAGGAGATTGTCAGGCGCCTGTAAACGCGCTTGCTCCAGTGAACTGCGAGCTTGCACGTAATCGGCATAACCGACAAACATATCCGCTTGTTCAACCAGTTCATCAATCGATTTATTTGGAAGCGGTTGTGATGTTTCCGGTGAATCAAAGCTTTGTTCGGATGCTTCCGCTTCATCACCTTCTGTCGCACTTGTCACAGGAGCTACCGTCACAGTACGTTCCATGTCATGCATGGCCTGATTCCAGGTAACACCCTGTTTGCGGCGACGGGCAATGAGCCAGAGAATGAGCAGTAACAGCAGAGCGCCCAGCATGACTTCAAGCCGGTTCTGATTGACAAACTGGCTGACGCGACTGACGATATTGCGAACTTCAGCCTCATCAAGCTGGAAAGTTTCTGCAGCCTGGCTAATCATTTGCTCTTCGGCAACATCGGCATCCGGTGCAGCAGCATCATCGTAGGCAGCTTCAATATCATCGGCTTGTTCTGAAACCGCGTCTCGCTGATAACCGTTAGCGAGGGCAAACTCATCCAGTAATTGGTCAGCAAGCGATTCAGCACTGAAATCCGCTTCACCTGAAGCATCATCGGCATCTGCGAGACTTCCCTCGGCAATGCTCTGCAAACGGGCAAGATCCGCATCTTTAATAGCGATGAGTTTGCGTAATGTTTCCAGTTGCAGTTCCATCGCGTCCATGCGCGCACGGAAATCAATATTTTCCTGTGCTTGGGCTTCGATGGTTTCTTGTGCGAGTGTCAACTGTTCACTGAGTGCGTATAACTCGGGATCACCCTGTGGTGAAACTGAAGTTGCATCATCTGAACTTTCACTTGCGGCCACCAGGCTGAGACGAGCTTCAGACTCAGCAGTAGTCTCGGTCTCGGCTTCCTGAGTGGCAGTGGCTGGTGTATCAGCGACTTCAGTAGCAGGCTCTGAAGCCTGTTGTGCGGTAACAGGTGCAGTGATCTGATTATTCCAGCGTCTCTGATGTTCTGAAAACGCAGTTCTTGCCCTTTGATCTGACCAATTTGCTTCAATTTCTTCCAGTGACGGGATTCTGAGTGTTTGCCCTGCTCTCAAGCCATTCACGTTGTTGTTGTTAAAAGCACCCGGATTGGCATCAAACAAGGCCATTGCCATTTGCTGGACACTGATATTCTGATTGGGGCGAGTGCGCTGAGCGACTGTCCAAAGAGTATCTTGTCGATTGGTAGGGCCGTAGCTGCTCCCCTGATATCGACTCTCAGTACGAGGAGCCTGAGTCGTCGCAGTCACTGTGCGTTCAGTCAGCGTTTCACTGCGAGCAGTGCTAGTTTCAGGCGAAGCCGCTGCACGACTATCGCTCAGCGCGTATCTCGGAGGGTCGAGTAATACGGTGTATTCGCGCAGGATACGACCATCATCCGAGGTCGCCATCACCAGAAAGTTCAGGAAAGGTTCTCGAATTGACTGATTAGAGCTGATGCGAATTCTGGGCTGACCGTTGCGTTCAACTATCTCAAAATTTAACTGGGACAGAATGAAGTTTCGTTCCAGACCTGCTCGCTCAAACTCTTGGGGCGATGCCAATTCCACACTGAATGTGTCTCGTTCGCTATCACGAACGGCAGTCAAAGGAATTTCGGCGCTGAAAGGTTCATTCAGCGCCGAAAATACTTCTATTTGTCCGAGTCCGAAGGCATAGACGTCAAGAGAGCCAAGTAAACCAAACGCCGCTAATGCCGATTTTCCGGCAAACGATCTTTTTTTCATGACTGCTCCCTTTCCTTAGTCACAGATAATCAGTGATTAAAGGTATTTATCTACCAGCACTTCAGCAATTTGTACACTATTGAGCGCGGCACCTTTACGGACATTATCCGCAACAACCCAGAGGTTCAAGCCATTTGCATGTGAAATATCTTCACGAATGCGTCCCACATAAACAGCATCTTTCCCTGATGCCTCTGTGACCGCCGTTGGATACCCACCATCCTTACGCTCATCAAGCAAGACAACGCCCGGTGCATTGCTGAGCAGTTCTCTTGCCTGTTCTACAGTGATTTTATCGCGGGTTTCGATGTGTAACGCTTCTGAATGACCAAAAAACACCGGGACTCTGACCGCTGTTGGATTGACCTGGATTCGATCATCGCCCATGATTTTTCTGGTTTCCCAGACCATTTTCATTTCTTCTTTTGTGTAGCCATTGTCCATGAAAACATCGATCTGAGGTAATACATTGAATGCGATCTGTTTTGGATAGACTTCAGCATCAACTGATCTGCCGTTAAGAAGAGCGGCAGTCTGGTGCGCCAGTTCATCCATGGCAGGTTTGCCACTGCCAGATACCGCCTGATAGGTACAGACATTAATCCGGCTGATACCCACCGCATCATGAATGGGTTTCAAGGCAACCAGCATCTGAATGGTAGAGCAATTAGGGTTGGCGATGATTCCGCGCTGAGTGTACCCAGCAATAGCGTCGGCATTCACCTCCGGTACCACTAATGGCACATCATCGTCATATCGAAACTGCGAAGTGTTATCGATGACCACACAGCCTGCTGCGGCAGCCTTGGGCGCATATTCTGCTGAGACACTGGCACCAGGTGAGAACAAACCGACCTGAACCTTGCTGAAATCGAAGGTCGCCAAGTCTTCTACGATCAATGTTTTGTTGCCGTAACTCACGCCACTGCCAGCAGAGCGTTCACTCGCCAAAGCATAGATTTTACCGACCGGGAAGTTACGCTGGTGCAAGATCTCCAGCATCGCTTCACCGACTGCACCTGTAGCGCCTACAACAGCAACATCAACTTTTTTAGTCACTTTTCACCTGATTATCTGAATAATTTTTACAGGGCCGCAATAACTGCATCGCCCATTTCCGATGTGGAGACCTTCTGCATACCTTCAGAATGAATATCTGCAGTACGCAGGCCTTGGTCAAGCACTCGACTGACAGCCAACTCAACGCGGTCAGCCAACATCGGTTCGTTAAGTGTATATCGTAACATCATTGCAACAGACAATATTGTTGCCAATGGATTTGCAATATTTTGCCCCGCGATATCGGGTGCTGAACCGTGGATAGGTTCGTACATGCCCTTGCTGTTTTCATCCAGCGATGCCGAAGGCAGCATGCCGATCGAGCCCGTCAACATAGAGGCACAATCAGAAAGAATGTCGCCGAACATATTAGTGGTCACCATCACATCAAACTGTTTAGGGGCTCGCACCAGTTGCATGGCTGCATTATCTACGTACATGTGGCTGAGCTGAACGTCCGGGTAGTCAGCAGCCAATGAAGTCATGGTCTCACGCCACAACTCTGTACATTCCAGCACGTTGGCCTTATCGACAGAACAAACACGTCCCTGACGTTTACGGGCAATGTCAAAAGCCACTTTGCCGATGCGTTCAATTTCGCTTTCACGATAGATCAAGGTGTTGAACCCCTGCTTTTCGCCGTTTTCCAGCACACGAATGCCTCTTGGTTGACCGAAGTAGATGCCGCCGGTCAATTCACGCACGATCATCAGATCCAGGCCAGACACAACCTCAGGCTTGAGCGTCGAAGCATCGGCGAGTTGAGGATATAGGATGGCTGGGCGCAGATTGGCAAACAAGTTCAATTCAGAACGCAATCCAAGCAGACCTTTTTCAGGACGAACGCTAATATCCAGTGATTCCCATTTGTAACCACCCACCGCACCAAGCAGGATTGCATCTGCAGATTTGGCCAGAGTCAGCGTAGCTTCTGGTAATGGCGTACCGGTTTCGTCATAAGCGGCACCGCCAACCAGGCCATATTCAAGGCTGATGTCCAAGCCTTCTGCACTGAATTTTTCCAGAACTTTGACGGCTTCGGCAACGATTTCCGGACCAATGCCGTCACCAGCCAATACTGCTATTTTTTTTGTCATTGTGATTCTGCTTGTTGAAAATGAAGAAAATTAACTGAACAGCCAAGGCGCGTTGGCGCGGCGATTTTGCTCATAGGCTTTGATTTCGTCTGTGTGTTGCAGTGTCAAACCAATGTCATCAAGCCCTTCGATGAGACAGTGTTTCTTGAATGCATCCACTTCGAAATTGATGGTTTTTCCATCCGGGTAGCTAATCGTCTGTGCTGGTAAATCTACCGTGAGTTTGAAGCCGGCCTGCTGCTCAACCAGGCTGAATAGTTCATCGACAATTGCTTCATCAAGGCGGATCGCCAAAATACCGTTCTTGCTGGTATTGCTGAAAAAGATATCTGCAAATGTAGGCGCAATCACCACACGAATGCCGAAATCAGCAAGTGCCCAGACAGCATGCTCCCGGCTGGAACCACAACCAAAGTTTTCTCTGGCCAGCAGGATGGTACCGCCTTGATAGCGCGGCTGGTTAAGCACAAAGTCAGGATTGATGGGACGCCCGGAACAGTCCTGACCGGGCTCGCCATGGTCCAGATATCGCCATTCATCAAACAGGTTGGGCCCAAAACCACTACGCTTGATTGATTTCAGAAACTGTTTGGGAATGATGGCATCAGTATCAACATTGGGCCTGTCCAATGGAATAACGATACCGTTCTCAACCGAAAATTTTTGCATGTCTGCTGTTACTCTTTGTTTTAATTATTCTGCAGTATTGAAGGTCATGTAAAACGTGACTGGAACTGCATGACTGATGTTGGGCAAGCCAACAACATCGCGCAACCTTTCAACCCCTTTGACCAGATCAAAGTCAGTCACATCCAGCAATACCGGGTGCGCAGAATTCACCAGAATGCGTTGTTCCGAAAGTTTGCTGATCAGCACTTCCATAGCAACATTCTGTTGATTGCCATGTAAATCAAGGGTGGCTGTCATGTTGTTGGTGATGCTTTCGCCCACGGCTAACTCGTCAATGATACTGGTGTCAACTTCTGCTGTCAGGCTGGCAGTGGTAAATTCATCAACCTTGAACAGCATCTCACGCATTCTGTCATCGCGAAGCTCGACTTTGGTATCAACACTGGTCAAGTCAAACTGTATTTCAAGTTCACCTGCCTCTGAAATCTTGCCGCTAAAGCTTCTAAACTGGCCGACTTCAGCCACATGAATTGCTTTGATGGAGACAAAGTTCAATCTTGATGCACTATTATCAAGCTGCCAGTCTGCCGCCAATGTAGTGGCAGACAAAGTGCCTGCAAAAGCCAAGGCTATCAATTGCGCGACTGTTTTTCTTTGTGTCATTTCTCACTCCTTAAATTTTTTGGTTACAGAGGACTGACCTCTGTCTCTAAGGCAGTATTTTCGCGCATCAGTTCATCTACAGAGCGGGTGAGTTCTCCTTGTAATCCCTTGAGTACCACAATTTCCACCCTGCGATTTTTTGCGCGGTTCTCGGCACTGTCATTCGGAGCCAGCGGTTGTGTATCCGCATAACCCTCCAGAAAGAATCGCTTGGCCGGTATCTGCTCGTAACTCAGTAACTCATGAACCACCGAGGTAGCTCTTGAGGTCGACAATTCCCAGTTTGATCTGAACCGGGCCGTCCTGATGGGGACATCGTCGGTATGTCCAGCTACAGCAATCATGCCTTCTGTTTCCGCCAACACATCATGAATTTTTTTCAATATCGGCATAAACGCCGGACTCAGTGCAGCGTCACCTGACTGAAACGAACCCTGTTCCTGAATTCTAATGATGATGCGATTGTGCAGATTCTCTACACTGATCAATCCTTGCTCTATTTCTTCTGCCAATGCTTCCTTGAATTCTTCTGCTTCCTGTCTTATCTGCTCGGCCATCGCCTCCATGATAGCTTCTGCTTCCATGGTCACTTTTAATTCATCCTGAGGAATGTCCGTGGTTTCTTGCTGGACGACATTCAGTGGTGTCGGTCTCGGCTCACCAGGACTGAATTCCTGAGCGATAATGCTTGTGCCCTTGGGAATGGCGTCAGCAATAACCTCACGCTGAACACCAAAAGCCGCATCCAGCGAACGGACAACCATTTTGTACTTGATGGCATCAATTTCGGCAAAAGACAGCAATAATACAAAAAAACACAACAACAATGCCATCAAATCGGCAAATGTTGCCATGTAGGCAGGCAGCCCTTTCTTTTGTTGTTTCTTAAACGACTCCGTCTCTGTAGACATATTGTGCTATCAGGCTTGTTCTGCAGGAGTGGCCTCAGCGTCACGTCGCGAGGCGGGCAAGAAGTTTTTCAGCAGCTCTTCCAGCACTTTGGGGTTTTGCCCTTCCATGATCCCCATGACGCTCTCGATGATGATATTTTTGTTCATCAGCTCTTCATTGCTGCGAAGTGCAAGTTTGTCAGCGATCGGCAAGGCAAACATATTGGCAATCATGGCACCATAGAGTGTTGTCAGCAGTGCGATGGCCATCGCTGGGCCGATTGATTTGGGGTCTGACATATTAGAAAGCATCTGCACCAGACCTATCAGCGTGCCGATCATGCCCATCGCTGGTGCAGCATCGCCCATTTGCCTGAACACCTCCTGCCCTCTGGAATGTCGGTTAACCGTCTCGTTCATCTCGGTGATCAAGGCTTTGCGAACCACTGCCGGTTCGTGACCATCGACCATCATTCGAACCCCCAGAGCCAACACAGGATTGGAGATTTCCTGACGTTCCAGTGCCAGCAATCCTTCCTTTCTGGCGATCCCGGCCAGCTCGACCACTCTGGCAATAAGTTCTTCGGGGGTATCGGACTTGTACATGAAAGCTTTGATCGCCGTTTTCAGTGAGCCGATGAACTGTTTAAGGGTGAAGCGCATCATCACCACCGCAAAGGTCCCGCCGACCACAATGGCAAACGAAGGTGGGTTTAGGAATGTCCCTGCCGCTGCTCCAAGCGCAATTGTTCCAACGATCAGGCCCCAAGCGATGAGCAGGCCGATTAGCGTAGCCAAATCCACGAATTATCTCCTTAAGTAGGTGTGCAGGGAGAAACAATTGAAATGTTAAACACATCTCATTCTACCCAATCAAAACGAAAATCCATACACAGTGCAATAGATTTATTTCGCCTTGTACGCTTACGATTGGCTTGGACTTCCAGAGACCATCAAAATACGGTACTTTAATTTGATTTTTGTATCAGGAGATCAACATGGCATTTCTTCAAGGTAAACGTGCCTTAATCGTTGGCGTTGCCAGCAATCGTTCAATCGCCGCCGGTATTGCACACGCCATGGCCCGTGAAGGTGCTGAACTCGCATTTACCTTCCAGAACGACAAGTTAAAGTCACGAGTTGAGAAAATAGCTGAAGAATGTCAATCGGATCCGGCATTACTTTTTCCGTGTGATGTCAGCAGTGATGAAGAAATCAACGCGGTCTTCGAACAACTCGGCAAACACTGGGATGGACTGGATATCATCATCCACTCAGTCGCATTTGCGCCTCGTGAACAGCTGCAAGGCAGTTATGTTGACAGTGTCACTCGTGAAGGTTTTTCAATGGCAAATGACATCAGTGCCTATAGTTTTGCGGCACTTGCCAAAGCCGGCAAAGCCATGATGGCTGGTCGAAATGGCTCAATGTTGACGCTCAGTTATCTCGGTGCGGAACGTGCCATCGATAATTATAACGTCATGGGGGTTGCCAAAGCGGCACTGGAAGCAAATGTGCGCTACATGGCCTACTCGCTTGGCCCGGAAGGCATTCGAGTCAATGCTGTTTCTGCTGGTCCGATCAAAACACTGGCAGCGGCCGGCATTGGCGACTTTGGCAAAATGCTTGCCTACGGCGAGCGAAATTCCCCCCTGCGCCGCAATGTTACTATCGAAGAAGTCGGCAATGTCGCAGCCTTCCTGTGTTCAGATCTCGCTTCAGGGGTAACCGGTGAAATTACTTATGTCGATGCCGGATACAACATTGTCGGTATCGGCGACAAATAAGCAAACCCAGTTAATCAAATACACTTCAAAACAGGGCATATCAATGCCCTGTTTTGTTTCTGGTCACAGAAAACTGCAGGAGTCACACGATGAATGCGCGACTTGCCGGTTACTTGCTCTTTGCCATTATTATCGCGGCCATTATGGGCGTTTTTGTCGGCTGGTATTTCGCCGACTTTTCCAATCAAATCGACTGGCTAGGAGAGCTTTTTCTTAATGCGCTGAAAATGACTATCATCCCGTTGATCATTGCCTCCGTAATTTCAGGCATTGGCGCACTCGGTGATGTCAGACGGCTTGGCAAGTTCGGCGGGCTGACAGTCACATACTACTTCATGACCACGGCCATCGCTGTGTTAATCGGCTTAGTGGTAGTCAATTTGATCCAGCCCGGAGCAGGCATTCCACAAAGTGCCGCAGCTACCCCGGAACATATTCTGGAAAAACAGGGAACAGGCGTTGGTGATATTTTTCTGTCAATGATTTCGCCCAACCTGGTCGCATCTGCCAGTGATATGCAACTGTTGCCGTTGATCGTGTTTGCCATTTTGTTTGCAATGGCTCTGACCACTATCGGTGACAGGGCAAAGGCTGTTTTCAGCTTCTTTGATGGTGTCAATGAGGCCATGATGAAGCTGGTCACCTGGATCATGGTATTCGCCCCCATCGGTATTTTCGCTTTGATTGCCTCAAGACTTGGACAAGCTGGGGGCGGTGAAGCTTTTTTTGCTGAAATCCGTGCCGTCGGGCTTTATGTGGTCAGTGTGATTGCTGGTCTCGCAATACATTTTTGCTTGCTACTGGGTCTGCTGTTTGCAATGACAGGCCGCTCATTTGATTATCTTGTCTCCATGGGCAGAGCATTGATCACCGCCTTCGGTACCGCCAGCTCGTCATCAACCCTGCCACTGACAATGGAATGTGCTCGTGAAAGCGGTGTTGATGATCGCTCAGTCAAATTTGTGCTGCCGCTTGGCAGTACGGTCAATATGGACGGCACGGCCTTATATGAAGCTGTGGCAGTTCTGTTTATCGCGCAGGCCTATGGCATCGATCTGACCACTACCCAACAGATTATCGTCTTTATTACCGCTACCCTCGCAGCCATTGGTGCAGCAGGTATCCCAGAAGCGGGGCTGGTGACCATGGTAATTGTACTTTCTGCGGTTGGTCTGCCTCTTGATGGTATTGCATTATTACTGGCAGTTGACTGGTTTCTGGACAGATTCAGAACGGTGACTAATGTATGGGGTGACAGTGTAGGTGCCGCAGTACTTGAAAAAGTGGCTATCAACAGTCAACATAAAAAAGGCGCCTTATAAGGCGCCTTTTTAACCAGGACTTGTTGACCATTCATGGCCAGACTACAGGTCAGGATTAGAACTGCTCTTCAGCCAGTCTCTGGTTATAAATCCTGATTTTTGCAGAGGCTTTGAGACTGTCGATAAATGCCTGTACCTCAGCATTGGCATTCAGACGATGCAGGTGAGCCAGCAGGCCATCTCGCTGTTCTTCTGATGCAGTCGACGGATCACCGTCATTCACTGCGGTCAGCTTGATGACAATGAAGTTTCCGTTATTGGCGGTAAAGCCACTGAATCTTGGTCTGTCAGTTACCTTGGGCATGCCAAAGGCACGATTCAGGATCTGAACACTGATATCAGTATTGTCACGGGAGTATGTCTGGCTTTCCTGCCAATTCGCCTCCAGGAAGAGTGACTGCGGATCAGCGCCACCTTCCAGTTGGCTTAGCTTCAATAAGCCATGATCCCGCGCTTTGTCACTTGCCTGCTCGAACCGCAATTGCTCTTCGATTGCCGGAGCGACAGATTCGAACGGCAATGCTGTGGCAGGAATGAGTCTATCTTTACGAACAACTACGTAATGTGTGTCAGAAATCTCGACTACAGTACTGTTGAGATTGTGATTGACTACATCATCGCTGAAAGCAGCCTGAACGACGGCAGCGTTTTCAGCAATACCTGAACCACCATTACGGGTAAACAACTCCGATGTCTGAATTTCAAGGCCAAGTGCATTGGCCGCTGTGTCCAGACTTTCAGGATGTTCATAGGTCAGGTTGGCCAGTGTTTCAGCCATTTCAAAGAAGCGAAGATCAGCCTGTTGACGACGGTACATCGTCTCAACTTCTTCGCGAACATCCTCAAACTCGACTTGTTCAGCACGTTCGATATCAGTGAGTTTTATCAAATGAACACCATATTCGGTTGTCACGGGTTCAGAGATATCGCCGATGTTGGCAAGTGCAAACACCGCCTCATCAAATTCCGGGTCCATGATGCCCATCTGGAAGAAGCCCAAATCACCGCCACTAGCTGCCGAGATAGAGTCTGCAGAGTAGGTTTGTGCAAGTGTTGCAAAGTCCTCACCAGACTCCAGCTTTGCCATGATTTCTTCAACAATAGCTTGAGCTTCTGCAGGTGAAGATTCGATCAAGATATGGCTGGCTCTGCGTTGCTCAGGACCACTGAACTGATTTCTGTTATCCAGGTAATAGCCACGCAGTTGAGCTTCATCTACATCGATATCGGCCATAACCACTGAGATATCAAGTTGCAGATATTCAACCGATATTTGTTCAGGCGCGGTATACATCGATTGATTAACTTGATAGTAGGTGCGGATATCATCTTCAGCGACTTCAACTTCATCAAGATAATCCTGCGCACGCAACACACCAAAAGCGATTTCACGTGTTTGCATATCCAACGCTAACAGGTGATTCATTTCCTGTTCGGTCACGATAGTGCTGTTCTGAATGCTCTGACTCAGTTGCTCTGTCAGAATTTCGGAACGCAGTTGAGCCTCATAACCTGCGGGTGAGAAGCCCGCACGCAACAACATCATCGAATAGAGATCCGGATCGAAAACGCCGTCACGATGAAACGCAGGATTGGAACGAATAATTCTGGCCACCGCAGCATCGTCCACTGTTTGTCCCAGTGAGCGTGTGGTTTCCTGAACCAGACGTTGTTCGATGAGGCTGTCGAGAATAGTACTGCGAACGTTTGCACCTTCGAACATGGAGGGGTCAAAGTCATCGCCAAGCATACTTCTCATTTGCTCTCTGTAGCGTGAAATTGCCTGTTGTAACTCGTTTTGAGTGATGTTGTCGCCATTGACTTTGGCAACAACCACATCGGAAGGCCCTGTCATGTAAGAGTTAACGCCCCAAAGCGCGAATGGAATGCTGATCAAGCCGACAATAAACCAGGCAACCCAGCCTTGGGCGCGATCTCGTATGATATGTAGCATAAGAAGAGAACCTTCAAGAAAAAACGAGTCAATCCTAACGATAATTCAGGCAAAAAAAAAGGCGCATTGAATGCGCCCTTTCTTCGTAATGGCGGAGCGGACGGGACTCGAACCCGCGACCTCCGGCGTGACAGGCCAGCATTCTAACCAACTGAACTACCGCTCCTGTATTTCTGGTGGGTGCTGAGGGGTTCGAACCCCCGACCCTCGCCTTGTAAGGGCGATGCTCTCCCAGCTGAGCTAAGCACCCCAGAAAAACGACTAGTTTACAGCATCCTTAAGGGCTTTGCCAGCCTTAAATGCAGGAATTTTTGCAGCTGCGATTTTAATTTCGTCACCAGTGCGTGGGTTACGGCCTGTACGGGCAGCACGCTCACGTACAGAAAAAGTACCAAAGCCAACCAGCGTTACTTGATCGCCTTTGCTCAGTGCTGATGTTACTGCAGCAGTCACGCCATCAACGGCCAGAGCTGCTTTTGCTTTTGAGATATCGGCCGCGGCAGCGACTGCATCGATTAGTTCAGATTTATTCACAGCTTAATTCCTCATATTCGTTATTTATCTGTTATGTATTTCCCAATGACGACCCAGCGCGTCCCGGCCATTGGTTGTGAGTATCTAACTACAGCAAATTTGCACTGTCAAGACAGATTCCATCTGGATTTGAACGTGTTCTCGGTATTTTTATCACGGGGTCATCAACACAATAAAAACTGAGTAAAACACAGCAAAATAGTCGTACACAACTGACATGTGTAAAGCCGTCAGCAAAGTGTCCGGGTCAATTCGACATATTGAGTAACATCAATAGTCTCAGGACGTTGCTCCGGATCAATGCCGCAGGCACGAAGTGTTTCCGAAGAAACCATATTTTTCAGCGTGTTAGAAACTGTCTTGCGACGCTGTGAAAAAGCCTGACTCACCAATTGACCGAGTAGGACAAGATCAACTTCGCCACCGACTCGATGTTTGAGTGGTTGCAAATAAATGATTGCTGAATCCACTTTGGGTGCTGGGTCAAAAGCCTCTGGGGGTACCAGGAACAATAACTGTGCATCACAGCGATGCTGAATCATGATACTGAGTTTGCCATACTGTTTACTGCCCGGCTGCGCACAAATGCGCTCGACAACCTCTTTCTGAAGCATGAAACACATGTCTTCAACGATGTCAGAATAGTCCAGAAGATGAAACAGCAATGGAGTAGTAATGTTGTATGGCAGATTACCGACAATGCGCAGTTGCTCATCCGATACCCTCAGACTTCGATAGTCAAACTGCAACGCATCAGCCAGGTGAATCTTCAGCCCCGGATGTGAGGCATGTCGCTGCTGCAACAGCGGTACCAGATCTCTGTCCAGTTCGATAATATCCAGATGATTGCATCGTTCAAGCAGTGGTTTGGTCAGTGCCCCACGTCCTGGACCTATCTCTACTATATGATCGCCAGGCTCTGGACTGATTGCTTCGATAATCTCATTGATGATGTAATCATCGTGAAGAAAGTTCTGCCCGAAGCGTTTGCGTGCCCTTGGATAGTCCATTCAGCTGAGCCTCAATTTCATGCGTGAATCATTGACTGTGCCATGCCAATGGCATGGATCAGACTACTCGCATTCGCCCGACCAGTGCCTGCCAGTACAAGTGCTGTACCGTGATCAACCGAAGTTCTGATAAATGGCAGTCCCAAGGTGATGTTGACCGCCTGCCCAAAGCCTTGATGTTTAAGTACTGGCAGGCCCTGATCGTGATACATCGCCAGCACGGCGTCATAGTCACCCAACTTTTCTTTCACAAAAATCGTATCTGCAGGCCAGGGACCAGTGAGCTGCATTCCACGCTCAACAAGCTGCTCTATCACCGGCGTAATGATGGTTTGCTCCTCGTCCCCCAAATGTCCACCTTCACCGGCATGCGGATTGAGGCCACACACAGCGATTTTTGGACTTTCAATGCCAAATTGCTGCTGCAGGGAGTGATGGGTAATTTCAATTGTGCGGCGCAAGTTTGACTCGGTGATCGCATCCGCAACTTGTCGCAGCGGGAGATGTGTTGTGACAAGTGCCACTCTGAGTGAGGATGTCGCCAGCATCATGACTACTTTATCGACACCAGCACCGTCAGCAAAAAATTCGGTATGTCCGCTGAAGTTTAAGCCTGAGTCGTTGATGATACCCTTGTGAACGGGGGCTGTGACAACGGCTGAAAACCGTCTATCGAGACAACCATCAAGCGCGATTTGCAAGCCGTTAATGACTGCTGCTGCATTGTCTACCGACAAAACACCCGCTGAGACTGAAACCGCAGTCGGAGTATGAATATAACGGAGCAGTCCTGCTTCAGAGGGCCTGGCAGGCTGTTCAAGATCAGCTTGTTCGAGACGAACATTGAGGCCAAGCATTTCCGCACGTTGTTGAAGTACGTCGCCATCCGCAATAACCAGCAACTCATCCTGGTAAGCGGACTGTGCCAGCTGAAGGCACAAATCAGGTCCAATTCCTGCCGGCTCCCCCGCGGTAACAGCAATCCGGTGAGTCATCACTCAGAGATTACGATATTCGACATAGGCCTCATCACGAAGTGCGCGCATCCAGCTTTCCATTTCTTCTTCAATTTTGCGTTGACGAAGCGTTTCACGTGCCTGATTGCGTCGATATTCATCCGCCATATTCTGTTCACGACGCTCATGCACCTTGATCAGATGCCAGCCAAAACGACTTTGGAACACATGGCTCAGTTCACCTGGTGCCAGCGAGTCCATCACTTCTTCGAACTCGGGCACCATTACGCCGGGACTGGCCCAACCGAGGCTGCCACCGTCAATAGCCGAACCAGTGTCATCTGAATTGGCTCTTGCCAACTCGGCAAAATCTTCACCATTGATGATACGATTACGTAATTGCTCAAGACGGGCACTGGCATCTTCGTCAGTAAGTAGCTCATTGGACTGGATTAAAATATGACTCGCCCGTGTCTGGCGTACCAGAAAAGTTTCCTCACTTTTCTGATCTTCAAGTCGAATCAAATGAAAGCCACTTCCGGCACGGATGGGTTCACTGATCTGTCCGACTCGCATATTGGTCACATGATCAACAAACAAGCTGGGAATTTCGGCCTCGGTACGCCAGCCAAGACTACCGCCTTCCAAGGCTGTCTGACCATCTGAGTAGCCTGCTGCCACTTCGGCAAAATCTGCGCCGTCGTTAAGCAAAGCCAAGACCTGATCCAGCCGGGCCTGTGCTGCCTGTACCTGTTCTGGCTCAGCAGCATCCGGCAGACTGATCAAAATATGCTGTACCAGGTAACTGGTTTCAGGATTACCTTCCTGTCTGGCAACAGTCGCCAGGAAATTGTCTACTTCACGTTCAGAAACGATGACGCGATCTTCAACTTCACTCTTGCGCAAACGCGCAATCAGCATTTCCTCACGGATAGACTCACGAAATTCAGCAAAACTGAAACCATCGGCTTCAAGCGCGTCCCTGAACTCACGCAATGTCATCTGATTGTTGTCGGCAATCTGACGAAGCGCGGCATTCAGGCCATCTTCACCAACGCGGATACCAATTCGATCGGCATGCTGTAGTTGAATCTTCTGCATTACCAGTCGTTCCAGTACTTGCCGTCGCAGCATATCCGGTGATGGCAGGCTTGAACCTCTTTGACGCAGCTGCTGACGAACGTTGGCCTCCATCTCTGCCAACTCGCTTTCCAGAATAATTTCATCATCAACCACTGCGACAATACGATCCAGTTGCATTGCCATCGCAGCGGGACTTATCAACAGTAACGTGAATAATATGTGCTTCAACATCTAGTTCCAGAACTCCAGTATCAGACGAATATCGCCGACAAGGATACAGCAAGCCTCATCGACACGTCGGGTTTTAAGGGAATCAACACCTTTCAGGATTTGACTGCACGACAACAAACTCAGTTCTGATAGCCGATAATGCTGCGCTGCAACAAAGAGTCTGAGCGCTTGCCGAAACTGCCCAGTCCCTTGAGTTCAAATTCCAGGAAAATCGCTTTGTCACGACGATCGCTATTTCTTGGCGCATCGTCAAAAGCGTCGTTAAATGAATACTTCAGATAATCTCTGTACACCAAGCGGGTCGCCCAGCAACAGCTGCGATATTCAAAACCGGCCAACATTTCGAGATTACGGCCATCCTTGATTGAACGATAGTATCGACCAATTACGCTCCAGCGCTCATTGACTGGCAAGGCCGCAGATACATCGATCTGTTCAAGGCCTTCAAGAAAATTACTTGAATCTCTGCGATAGCGATGACCGATATTGAATACACCACCGTCATCACCACGATAACGAATCTGGGCTGACGACATGCTCGATTTGCTATCCCGCGCATCCCATTGCATCTCACCGGCAACCGACCAGCTACGTGTCACCGCTGCAACCACCTCGGCAACAATATCAGAATCAGATCGACGACCAACCTCTCCTCTGTCAGGCAGCACAACATCTCGATCAGTGAAATAGCGAATCTGTCCTACCGTCATTCTGAAGCCTTCGCGGCCAGTGCGATTATTGATGAACCGGCTGGTCAGCCCCACTGTCAACTGATTTGCATCGCCCACCCGGTCGGTGCCAGTGAAACGATCATGCGAGAACAGGCTGGCCATGCCAAATGTTCTCAGGTTGGTATCAAACACCGGGATGCGATCCTGATTTCTCTCCGGTATGTATAAATAGAAGGCTCTTGGTTCGAGTGTTTGTGTGTATCTGCCATTACGAAAACTCAATGGTCGCTCGAAAAACAGCCCCGAATCCAGGCTCAATACCGGCAGGGTCCGGTTAATATTACGGTTAAAGTCGGTATCGCTTGTGTTGTTGAGATCATAACGAGTATGACGCACGGCCACTCTTGGGGTCAGAAACATGCCCGGCGTGCCCATCGGCAAACTGATACCAGGCTCAAGATCCACACGTTGACCACGCACCCTGTCTGAATGATCAAACATGACATATTCGGCTTTCATTTCGTATGACAGCCCGAATGCCTGGTCAGGCAAGTTGCCTCTGAAAACAATTTGCGGCAATCGCTGATAAGGCCTGCTGACGTCAGCTACCGTCTGATAACCGTGAAGTCGGGCATTGAGTGTCCAGTTCGGGTTACTGTAACCGACACGCAGCAAACGATTGAGATGTGTCGTGCTGGTCAGACTCAGATTAGTACCGAAATCTTCCAGATATTGTCTGTCCGACACATAGTTGTAATCAACTTCGGTAAACCAGTTGGAACCGCTATCGCCAAGATGCTGCAATGTAAAATGTTTGCGATCATCACGATAGTTGGGGTTAAGCAGCTCGCCATCACGTCGTTTGTTATCACTGGACAAGAATCCGGCTTCAATCTGCCCTTCCCCACCTTCGTATAGATAACGGTACTGACCACTTAACAATAAACCACGGTCGCCCATGTATCGGGGCGTGATGGTCGCATCACGATTGGGGGCGATATTCCAGTAATAGGGAGTGCTGACATCAAAACCATTTTTGCTGGAGTTACCAATGGACGGTGGCAAAAAGCCGGACTTTCGTTCGTCATTGAGGGGAAAGTTGATATAAGGCGTGTAAAAGATCGGTACCCCTTTGACACGCACAACCACATTGGTGGCCTCACCCACCGCACTATCATGATCGAGGTACACCCTGCCCGCACTGAGCAGCCAAGTATCATCACCTTCCATACAGGTGGTGTAGGTAGCGTTTTTCATCGACGTCCAACTCATGCCCTGTCGATAGACATTGTCAGCTCGGCCTCGAGCGTGCATTTCCCTTGTCTGATATTCAACGTCAAGCAATGCGCCCTCGTCATCCACCATTGACCATTCGGCTTCTTGAGCACGCAACACAATGTCACTATCCCGAAGACGAACATTGCCGCTGGCATGTACTTCACCAGTCTGTTGATTATAACGAGCATGATCAGCATTCAATTGCTGCCCGCCACGAATCACATCAACATTGCCGGTAAAAACGGATGTCCCACTCTGTCTGATTTGAGCGGTGTCCGCCTCAACCTGGACTTCAGGTTCCTCAGGATAAACGGCAAAAGGCAGGAACACATCTTGAGTAGAACGCTTGCATAGCATGTCTTCCTGGGCAAAGCTGACGGAACTCAAGCAGGAAACGATTCCTGCAGAAAAAAACACCAGTTTGCGCATGACCACCCTCAAGCAAAGATTTCGAGTATCGACACAGGCCGCCCAACATGCCGATTCAGAGGCTAATTTATCGCACAGAAATCACTATTCATCAAATCTCTGACAGCCCGATCTCACTACATCAATAACTTAGTTGCATCATCCGTAGTTTGACAGCTGGCAACGAACTCTCAGCTTGCACGAATAGCGCCTGTAACGGAGTAAATAATTTGAATATTGTGTTGACAGTATTCCTGCCAATCCATATAGTATGCGCTTCCTTTCGGGGGCTATAGCTCAGCTGGGAGAGCGCTTGCATGGCATGCAAGAGGTCGGCGGTTCGATCCCGCCTAGCTCCACCAAATACTCGAAAGAAACGTTTTAGGTCCCCATCGTCTAGAGGCCTAGGACACCGCCCTTTCACGGCGGTAACAGGGGTTCGAATCCCCTTGGGGACGCCAAACAAAAACCCTCGACCTGGTCGGGGGTTTTTCTTTACAGATACAAAATTGTTTTAGGTCCCCATCGTCTAGAGGCCTAGGACACCGCCCTTTCACGGCGGTAACAGGGGTTCGAATCCCCTTGGGGACGCCAACTTTTTCCGTAGCACGAACTTTCCTTATTTACCTCGTCTCAAAAGCAACGAATAATTAGTTCATTTGCTCGAGGTTTCCATGCGACTCTCCACCCAACAATTCCACCAGGTCATATTCTCACTGTGTGCGTCGATTGTGCTCCTGCTGACAGCTCCACTAAAAGCAGAAACCGTTGACCAAATCTTCACCCTGAATGACGACAGTGTCGACACGTTTCTGGTCGAAATGATCAGCGATTATCAACGCTTTCAACAAGAAGTGATTGATTATCGCCGCTTTTACGAGGAAAGAGGCGACCACCGAGGCTATATGGTGTGGAGGCAGAACGCATTCTCGCCCACCGTAAGAAACCGTAATGCGTTTTATCAGGCGATGCTGGAACACAACCGCCAACTCATTGAAACCCAGCAACTCGAACCAGTTTTCAGAGTGTTTGACAGTCTGGAGCGTTTTTCCGTCGACGTGATGCAAGGCTTTGTTGAACAAGACTTCGAAGCGATACAGAATGCTCGCAACACACTCAACACAAATCGTCAGGTGATTGAAGAATTGAAACTCAACAGAGCTTTGGAGTTTTAACCCGCGAAGTGAGTTACTTGACGCGCCTGAGCAAATAAAGCCCTAAAACGGCAAACATCATGGTGGGGAAAGAGGCTGCAAGCCAGGGAATCACGCCAAATACCAACCCCATGTGCTGGAAAGTCTGATTAAACAGGTGAAAACCGATACCTACCAAAACACCGGCTAAAATCCTGCCACCGACTGGCGCCGATCTGAGCGGCCCAAAGACAAAAGGTACCGCCAGGAACACCATCACTGCGGCACTGACCGGCATCATGATTTTGCTCCAGAATGCCAGCTGATACTGATCGACCGCCTGATGGTTATCCTGCAGATAATCGATATAGCTGACCAAACTCCAGACCGGAAGAAACTCGGGGGGCATCACCACGATATTTAGCATTCCCGGATTGAGCCTTGATCGCCAACGAGCATGATTGACCGAGCGCACTTCAATACCTGCTTCGTCAATGGTGCTCTGCAGTACATCTGTCAATATCCAGCTGCCTTGCTCATAGTGAGCCTGTGCCGCTCTTGTCAGAATTCTCAGTCGAAAAGCATCATCAAATTCATAAATTGTCACACCGACAAATCGGCCATCCGCATGGATTCGCTCGATGTGATTGAAATGGTTGCCATCACGTGTCCAAAAGCCATGCTCCGTCTGCACCCCTTCCGTGCCGGTTTGCGCCATGGTCTGGATTTGTCGAGCTTTTTGCTCTGCAGTAGGTCGAATCACTTCACCCACAAATACCGCAAACAGCAACAACATCACCGCCACCGTCAGCACCGCTCGACTAATATTGGCAACCGAAAGTCCTGCTGCGCGCATAGCCACCAGTTCACTCTGTGAGGCAAGGTTACCAAGCCCCAATACACTGCCAAGCAAGGCTGCAACGGGTAATAGTTCGTATATGCGTTTTGGCATGGACAAAGCCAGATAACTGAAAATATCTGTCAGTCCGTAACTTCCTTTGCCCAAATCATCAAGTTCATTGATGAAGTCCATGAAGGTATACAGCCCCATCAAAACGACCAGCACCAGCAAGGTGCTGCTGATAATGGTTTTGGTGATGTAGACATGCAAAATCTTCATGTGGCGTTATTCTTCAGTTGACGCCAGTAGATTCTCAATCGCTGACGATAATAGAGTGCTGCAAATACCCCAAGCATTAACACATGCACCCACAGTGCCCCAAACAACGGAGGTAAAGTACCTGCCGAAATCCAGGCTCTGCTGACACCCAATAAGTTGCTGTAGATAATGTAGATCAGCACCGCTGGGAAAAATCCGGCATAGCGCCCTTGTCTGGGGCCAGCGTTCGCCAGCGTAATAGCTATCAAGCCAAGAATGACGGTCATGATTGCCGAAGAGAATCGCCACTGTAATTCTGCAAGATCCCTGATATGACCGCGCTGCCAAAGCTCCATACTGGACATGGTTCTCTGACGCTCACGTACCTCGGTTTGCTGACCTTTTTCGATAAGCATGCTGTGCGATTCATATTCAGCAATCACAAAGTCCAGGTCGCCCGCCTCGCCCTCATAGCGATAACCATTCTCAAGAACCAAATACTTATCACCGGTCATTCTATCGACTTCAAAATGACCACGCTCAGCTCTGAATATCAGCGGCCGCTGCGAACGATGAATCTCGATGAATATGTTTTCCATCGATTGCTTGTCATCACTGACACCCTGAGAGTAGAAAGTCCACTGTCCGTCTCGGCTTTCCTTAAAGCTGCCAGCCACCACGCCCCCGGTGTTGGCCGCAACCCTGGCACGCTCCTCAATAGCATAGCGATCATTATTCATCTGTGGCACGACAAACAATGCCAGCCATGCGATGATGATGGCCATGGCGCCGGAAAACACGGCGACGTTGCGCATGATGCGATTGCCAGAAATTCCACAGGCGGCAATGACCGTAAGCTCACTGTCGGAACTCATCCGGCCAAGAGAGAGCATCACGGCCAGAAAAGTCGCAATCGGTAACAAGATCGACAAGGCGCCCAGAGAACTGAACCACAGAAGACTGAAAATAACCTCAGCGGGTAAATTACCTACTGCCGCCTGAGCCAGGTAACGCGCAAATCGAGTCGCAACATAAATCAACCACAGGACACTGGTCACTGCGATCAAGTTGAGTAAAAACTCTCTGAACATATAGCGGTCTATCAGCGACAACCGCAAAGGCAAAACTCGAGAAGACACGCGCATTATCAAAAGGTCTTGGTTAGAATACGTTTCACAGACGCTGCAACAAACACGCAGTCTAAACTATCTACAGTCACAGGAGAAATCCATGCAGTATTTTGTTACCAACGATAATCCCGTCACAATCGCAACCGATTGTCTGGTGGTTGCCATTCATGAAGACGGACAAATGAGCCCAACTGCACAGGCACTTGATGCCGCCAGTGAAGGAAGCCTGAGCCGGATTATCAACCGTGGTGATTTTGCTGCCAAACCCGGTCAAGTGCTGCTGCTCAATGATCTGCCAGGCATTACCAGTCCACGCGTGTTATTGGCAGGTTTTGGCAAGGCGGGTAAAACCACTGAAAATGACTTCAACAGCACCGCAATTGCTGTCAGCAAATGGCTGAATGACAGTGCCTGTGTGGACGCAGTCAGCTTTGCTACCGAAGTATCAATTAACGGCCGCAGTGCAGGCTGGTTGGTTCGCCAAACGGTTATCAACAACGAAATCGCCTTGTATCGCTACAGCCAGACCAAGAGTCAGGTTGCAGAAATCAAAAAGCCGCTGGCAAAACTCACTGTTGCCTGTGCTGATGCCTCTCCAGCCGAAGCTGAAACTGAAACCAAAACTGGTCAGGCTATCGGACGCGGCATGAATCTGGCCCGCGAGCTGGGTAATCTTCCAGGCAATATCTGCACCCCAATCTACCTGGCTGATCAGGCTTTGAAAATGGAAAAGCAGTTTGATGATTTGGCGGTAGATGTACTGGATGAAGACGATATCGCCGAGCTGAGCATGGGGGCCTTTCTCTCTGTATCACGTGGCAGTCGACAACCTGCCAGACTGATTACGCTCAACTACGGCGGTGGTGGTGACAGCAAACCGGTTGTTCTGGTCGGTAAAGGTCTGACATTCGACGCCGGCGGTATTTCACTCAAGCCATCACAGGGCATGGATGAGATGAAATATGACATGTGTGGCGCTGCGAGTGTACTGGGAACAATTCAAGCGGTCGCCGAACTGCAACTCCCGATTAACGTTGTTGGCGTAATCCCCAGCTCTGAGAATCTTCCAGATGGCGATGCCAACAAGCCCGGAGACATTGTCACCAGCATGGCTGGCAAGACCATCGAAATTCTCAATACTGACGCAGAAGGTCGACTGTTGCTTTGTGATGCACTGACTTACAGCGAAAGATTTAACCCGGACACAGTGATTGATATTGCCACACTGACAGGCGCTATTATCGTCGCGCTGGGTAATAACGCGACCGGACTGATGAGTAACAATGAGGCGCTGGCTACTGACTTGCTCAAAGCAGGCAACGACAGCTTTGATCGGGCATGGCAACTGCCGCTGTGGGATGACTATCAAAAACAACTGGACAGTAACTTTGCTGATATTGCCAATGTGGGTGGTAAAGAGGCCGGCAGCGTCACCGCAGCATGTTTCTTGTCACGTTTTACCGAAAAATTCAAATGGGCACATCTGGATATCGCCGGTACCGCATGGAACAGCGGCAAAGAAAAAGGTGCCACTGGCCGTCCGGTTCCATTGCTGATGCAATACCTGCTAAACCGACTGGAAAATTGAGCTGACTGAATGACCAGAGTCAGTTTTTACGTTATCAACAGCCTGTCAGAACAAGAGCGGCAGCTTTTTGCCTGCCGCTTGGCTGAAAAAGCCTGGCGGGAAGGCCATCAGGTATTTATTCATACAGAGAACGCTCAACAAAGCGCTGCGATGGACACTATTTTGTGGGAGTTTCGACCAGACAGTTTTGTGCCGCATCAACAGCTTGAGCAGCATGATGAGCACCCTGCCCCTATCTTGATCAGCCACCAAACGGCTCCGCCAAGACTGATGGATGTGCTGATTAATCTGAGTCCTGAACAGCCCGGATTTTTCAGTCAGTTCGAGCGTTTACTGGAAATTATTGACGACAATCCGGATATCAAAAACCACGGACGCAAGCGCTACCAGTTCTACAGAGACCGCGGCTATCACATCGACACACACAACATCAATCTGCAGACAAGTGGCTGAGCACTGACCTCGCAGTCATCTGCGGGTATAATGCCCGCTTTTCTTACTTCCGAATAACCTGACGCAGAGACGCATGGACAAAACCTACAACCCCGACGCAATCGAACAACGCTGGTACCAACACTGGGAAAATAACGGAGAATTCAAGCCCTCCGGCGAAGGCACACCTTATGCGATCATGCTGCCACCTCCCAATGTCACGGGCAGTCTGCATATGGGGCATGGTTTTAACAACACCATCATGGATACCCTGACCCGTTATCACCGTATGAAAGGTGACAACACGCTGTGGCAACCAGGGACAGACCATGCCGGTATTGCCACGCAAATGGTGGTTGAACGCCAACTTAATGCTGAAGGCAAGACACGTCATGATTTGGGCCGCGATGACTTTATCAACCGTGTCTGGGAATGGAAGGAAGAATCCGGCGGTAACATCACCCGCCAACTTCGTCGCCTTGGCTCGTCATTGGACTGGTCTCGTGATCGATTCACCATGGATGCAGAACTCTCTGAGGCCGTTAAACGTGTCTTTGTGCAGCTGCATGAGGAAGGCCTGATTTATCGAGGCAAACGACTGGTCAACTGGGATCCGGTCTTGCACACTGCTGTTTCGGATCTGGAAGTCCTCTCTGAAGAAGAATCTGGCCATTTATGGCATTTCCGCTATCCACTCAGCGATGGCAGTGGCCACTTGGTCGTCGCCACCACACGACCGGAAACCATGCTGGGCGATACTGCCGTTGCGGTGCATCCGGAAGACGAACGCTACAAACATCTCATCGGTCAAACCATCCGTTTGCCCTTGGTAGGACGCGAAATACCCATCGTCGGCGATGAATATGTCGATCCGGAGTTTGGCAGCGGTTGTGTCAAAATTACCCCGGCACATGACTTTAACGATGCCGAGGTCGGCAAACGTCACCAGCTTGAGGTCATTAACATCCTGACCATTGATGCCGCCATCAACGATAACGCCCCGGAGAAATATCGTGGCCTCGATCGTTATGAAGCTCGTGATGTCATTGTGCATGATCTTAAAGAACTGGGACTGCTACAAGACATTCAGGATCACAAACTCATGGTGCCTCGTGGTGATCGCAGCGGCGCGGTTATCGAACCCCTGCTCACGGACCAGTGGTATGTCAAAGCTGATGTGCTGGCAGCACCAGCAGTTGAAGCCGTAAAATCAGGCAAAGTAAAGTTTGTTCCTGCCAACTGGGATAAGACCTTCTTTAACTGGATGGAAGACATTCAGGACTGGTGCATTTCCCGGCAAATCTGGTGGGGCCACCGCATTCCGGCCTGGTATGACGCAGCAGGCAATGTCTATGTCGCGCATGATGAAGCTGAAGCACGTCAAAAATATCAGCTCTCAGCCGACCTTGAACTGACACAAGATGAAGACGTGCTTGATACCTGGTTTTCATCGGCCCTTTGGCCTTTCTCAACACTCGGCTGGCCTGAAGATAATACCGCCCTGAAAACCTGGTATCCGGGCAGTGTGCTGGTCACCGGTTTCGACATTATCTTTTTCTGGGTCGCCAGAATGATGATGATGGGTATTCACTTCATGGGCGATGTGCCATTCCGTGAAGTGTATATCCATGGTCTGGTTCGTGATGCCCAGGGACAGAAAATGTCCAAATCGAAAGGTAACGTGCTCGATCCGATCGACATCATTGATGGCATTGATCTGGAAACACTGGTCAAAAAACGCACCAGTGGCATGATGCAACCGCAACTGGCCGCCAAAATCGACAAGGCCACGCGTAAGGAGTTTCCGGAGGGTATCGCACCGCATGGCACCGATGCACTGCGCTTTACTTTTGCATCACTGGCTACCACCGGCCGCGATATCAATTTTGATATGAATCGCATCGCCGGTTACCGTAATTTCTGCAATAAACTGTGGAATGCCGCGCGTTATGTGCTTATGAACACCGAAGGTCAGGACACGGGCCTTGATAATGCCGAAGTTGAACTAAGCCTTGCCGATCGCTGGATCATCAGCACATTGCAGCAGACCGAACAGGATGTCACGCGTGCGCTCGACAGCTATCGATTTGATCTGGCTGCACAGGCTATCTATGAATTTATCTGGAACAACTACTGCGACTGGTATCTGGAGCTGTCCAAACCTGTTTTAAACAGTGACAGTGCCACAGCCGCCGCGAAGCGTGGCACACGCCGCACGCTGGTTAGAGTGCTGGAGACAACGCTGCGCCTGGCACATCCCATCATGCCGTTTATTACCGAAGAAATCTGGCAAACGATTGCACCACTGGCCGGTAAATCGGGTTCAACCATTACCCGTCAGCCATACCCTGTCGCCGATGCTGAAAAGATCGATGCAACCGCCGTTGCCGATATGGAATGGGTGATGCAATTCATTACCGGCGTACGTTCGATTCGCTCGCAAATGAATATCGCGCCCAAACAACAATTACCTGTGTTGTTAAACGAGGCTTCAGCGCAGGATCAGCAGCGCCTGCAGGCCAATCGGGACTTTATCAGTCGTCTGGCCAACTTGAGTGATATTCAATTGCTGGATGGTGCGGCCCCGGCGGCTGCGACGGCGCTGGTTGGCAAAATGGAAATCCTGATCCCGCTGGAAGGTTTGATTGACAAAGAAGCCGAAATCGCCCGACTGGATAAGGAAATCAGCAAACTGGACAAAGTGATTCAACAATCATCCGGCAAGCTGAGAAATGAAAACTATGTCGCCAAGGCGCCAGCAGAAGTGGTTGAAAAAGAACGCGCCAAACTGGCAGAACTGCAACAGGCGCTCAGTCAGTTGCAACAACAACGTGCTGCTCTGAAGTAGAAAAAACAACATCCAGAAACAATAAACCCCGGCAAGACCGGGGTTTATTTTGTCACTATAGAAAGCGTGTACCTATCGGCGTTTATTGACCAATTTGATACAGCACTTCTTCTGGATCTTTCAAAGCACCGGTAACAGCATCGACTTCAACTTCCATTAACTTGCCATCAGCCATCAAGATGTCAAATTCATAGGAAACGCTGTCATCCGCTTCGATTTCGTACTCAATCTTCATTACAGCACCTGGATAGGCATCCAGTGCTGTTTTCAGCGCTTCATCCAGTCTGACTTTTGCTTTTGATGTGAATTCAGGATCATTTGGCGCGACTTCACGTTCAACTTCCAGAATTTCACCAGATTTAGCACTGCACTCCACTTCCCAATGCTGACCGTCATTGCCAGCAATATCCAGCTCGTACTGGCGTTTGCCGTTTTCGAGCTCAGCACGCATACCCAGGATAGTGCCTGGATGTAATTCCATCGCAGAAGCGACACATTTATCCAATGCAGAATCATGCTTGTTTGCTTGCGCGAGGGCTGGTGCGAATAACACTGCCGCAGAGATCAGGGCAGCCAGGGTAGATTTATTTGATTTCATAACATTGTCCTTGTGTTGTTATTTTGCTTCCATTCTCTACCCACAAGAGCAATAGATCACGACAAATAGCCGTTAATTTATTGTACAGAAACAAGGTTTTTTTGACCAGGAAAAATTCCCGTATTGACCGGGAAAAAAGACTGGTTATTGGCCAATAACCAGTCTTTGTTATAAATCAATCAACTTTGACTTCAATGCGTCTGGGCTGCGACTGTGGAATTTTGGGAATCACCAACTCCAGCACGCCGTCATTGGTTTTGGCGCTAATATTATCCATATCCGCTGTTTCAGGCAGGGTAAAACGACGCATAAAACTGCCACTGAAACGCTCTATGCGTTTGTAATTATCTTTGTCTTCTTCCTTGCTGCTCTCACGTTGACCTTTAATGGTCAACAAACCATTTTCAGCCGTAACTTCAATATCTGCCGATTTGACACCGGGCAAATCAGCGTGAATCACATAACCCGCATCCGTTTCCTGTATATCAACCGCCGGACTCCACTCCTCACTACTAAAGTTAACTTCGGTAGCTGGCGATTGCGCATTGAACAGGCTTGTCATTTCCCGCTGCAACTGATCCAGCAAAGTCAAAGGTCTGTATCGTTGAATAGCCATATAGACACCTCTTATCATTACCAGACAATCGAGGCAGTCAATTTCTGCCTCGGCAACAATAATGTGGCCGATCATTTTGCTTTTCAAGCAGGCGAAATGGGAAAAAGCGTGATTGATGATCTAGATCAGCATCGCCTTTTATAACAGCATCTTAGCCAGGCTTGATAATGCCCAGCGCCACGGCAATGTGCGCTAAATCTGCAGCAGTATCAGCTTTGAGTTTGTTTTTGATTGTAGTGTTATAGTTGGCAACTGTTTTGTAACCGAGATGAAGATCAGCAGCCACTTCATGGGCAGTCATCCCGCTAGCAAGACGACAAAAGACATCAAACTCACGAGGAGATAAGACATCAGTAATTTCGTTACTGGCATCAAAGTTTGAGCGTTTGAGGTCGTGTGAACCGGGTAATAAGCCCTCCTCGATATACTGACTCCCCTTTGCAACGACTTGGACGGCTTCAGCCAGAACATCGGCAGCACTGTTTTTACTCACGTAGCCCTGTGCACCGGCCTGAAGTGCACGCTCAACATAAATTGATTCATCATGAATGCTGTAGACCAACACAATTGCATTGGCCTCCTGACGTCTAAGACGTCTGATTGCCTCAAGCCCACCAATGCCGGGCATTGATAAGTCCATCACAACGACATCGGGTTTGACCCGACCATACTCGTGACAGACCAACTCTCCGCGGTCAATTTCGGAAATGTCACCGATAAAGGACTGCGCTGAGAGCAGCATGCGAAATCCGGCTCTCACCACTTCATGGTCATCGACCAGTAAAACGCTAATCTTGTTCTGATTCATTCTGTTCCTGCTTCTCGGTATAAGGTATCCAGGCCTCGACACGAACGCCTACGCCGGACACCGATTCAAACTTGAAATCTCCACCCATGCTTTCAACGCGTTCTCGCATCGCCAGCAAACCAAAGCCCTGTACGTTGTTATTCTGTTTACCGATACCATTATCCTCAACCACAACGCTGACCAGGCAGCGCCCGTCATCATAGGTATTTTTATTGACGGCAATTATCACCTCAGTAGCATTCGCATGACGCACCACATTGGTCAGACACTCCTGAACGATGCGATAGACATGAATTGCCTGTTCCGGGTGGAGTGTATCTACTCGTTCATCATAACCAAGTTGTATGCTGACTGATGTATCGCGTCGCTGCCACTCGTTAATCAGGTCAGTTAGGGTCGCGCCCAGCCCCAGATCTGTGAGACTCAGTGGATGCAATGTACGCATCATCGATCTTACGACACCTGACAGATGGTTACAGACATCAATGATCGCTGTTCCAGCAGCTTCACGGTCTGCCGCCGGTTGTCGTACAGCAACCGCCATGGCTTTGATCGCTGTCAATGACTGCCCCATTTCATCGTGCAGCTCACGTGACATGTTGCGACGCTCTTGTTCCTGAATTTGCATACTGTGGCGTGCCAGCGCCTGATTATTATTGCGCGCAGTATTCAACGCTGAAGACAGGCTATTGATCTCGGTTGAGATGGCATCAAACTCACTGATATTGAACTGTGGCAGGCTCAATCCATATTGCCCGGATTCAATTTGTCGCAAACCACTCAAGATACTTCGAACAGCCTTCAACATACTATGAAATACCAGGTTAATCGCTACAAATATGACGATAATCATCGCGATTACTGACCAGAAATAAGCTTGAGATTCCTGCCATGCTTCATCAATTTCATCCATAGGATCAGCACTTAACACGAGTCTTTTGATACGCCCGTCATCCAGTGTCAGCATGTAATCAACGGCCAGGGGCTCGGTCATCACCAGATACACATACCAGCGAGGCAAGTGTGCATAAAAGTCTTCAGTGGGTTCTGTAAACAGCGCAACCTGTTCGCCTTGATCATTTTCAAGCGCCAGATTCAAGTGGCGTGTCTCGCGCAGTGCACTCAGATGACGTAACCAGTCCTGCTCTGACTGTCCTGCTTCAGCAAACTGTTTGAAACTCAGATCAAACAACTGCACCGCTAAATTAAATGAAGACTGAACTTCATGCTCGACTGACTGACGTGCTTGCCAGATCGCAAAAAAACTTCCAAGGCACATGATGACCACAACGCTCAACAATATGCGCAAGTTAATCAGACGAGTAAGACTCATACAGTTCTCTCTACAACGGCTCTACCCTGCTCACCTTATTCACTCCAACAGAAAAGCTCAATCATAACGCTATATTCCATGGGAGCCGTTAACCTGGTCAGCCCTGTAAAGTTAGGTATGCTTCGACATGTTTTTAAAAATGCAATCAGTTATCAACACTGATGCCACTGTGCTTTCAACCAGCTTGTGAATTAATCATATTGTTTGGCACGTCAAGCACAAAGCGATATTGCTTTCCGTAATGAAAAATAACTTCTTTCTGACCGCGCTTGAGAATTCTTATCTGAATACCGATATCGGAATAACCATCATGCTGAATAGCGTCATCGAAGAGCTCGATGAGGATTTGTTTTGTTTCATCAAGCAATGCTGTTTGGTTGGTCATCAACTGACTCATCTGGATGTGGAGTAGCATCAATGATAGTCAGCCGCTCACAAGCCACCTATAGGAAATATTCCCTGATTATTCACAGCCTTCAGAACAAGCGCCATCAGGCATTTTTCATTTCAGTCGACGCCAGCGGTCAAAAGGAAATCCTCCTATAGCTCCGTCGCCAGCGGATCACTATGATTGACTCCAACAGTTGGCAGAGGATGTGCGGTCATACAGCTTGCCGCAAGCAGATAGACTCCTGGCACTTCACAGGATCTGTCTGTGCTGATTGTAGGTGCTGAAACCAGCCACCTTTGTTTTTCGTAATGTTGTCCTGCAGGTCATGACTCTCGATCCTGCCCCTTATGTGGGTGAGTAAAACCACCCACAGTTTTTTTAAAACTGTCTGTTGCCACGATACAACGGAAGCTGCCATGAAATATTCACCCCTTCCCGCCTTGATCTTGATAGTCGCTCTGCTGAGTGGTTTTGCGGCAAAGGCCGTATTGACCGCTGAAATGGATAGCACGATGATTTGCGAATCCGCAGACAGCCCGGCGTGTCAATTGAGCGGCCTGAAGCTGTCAGCACACTAAAGTTCGTTCATAACTGCAGACGTCCATGAGAGATCAATAGCCGCTGATAAAAAAACCGCCGAAGCGGTTTTTTTATCAAAACATGCCAAGCTGCAACTGGGCGGCTTCGCTCATCATATCGCGGGTCCATGGTGGATCCCACACCAGCTCAACGTGTACTTTGTTAACGCCTGCTATGGTACCTATTTTTGCCTCAATATCACCTGGAAACGATTGAGCAACCGGACATCCCGGGGCAGTTAATGTCATTTGAATGACCACATTGCCTGATGCACTGACATCAATCTGGTAAATGAGGCCAAGTTCGTAGATATTGACCGGAATCTCTGGATCGAAGATAGTTTTGAGCATCTCGATCACATCTTCTTTCAATTCATCCGCTGTGTAGGTATGGGGTTTTACTTCGTTATCATTCATGAGCATCACTCTGTGCTGACCGAGATATCGTGATCGCTGTCAACGGCCGCATGCACCGTGTGCCAGGACAAAGTCGCGCATTTTACCCGCGCCGGGAATTCCTTCACACCACTGAGCACTTCCAGTTTGCCCAATAGATGTCGATCAGCAGTTTCACCTGTCATGGTTTTATGAACCTGCTCGTAAATCGCATCAGCTTCCTCAAGTGTTTTGCCTTTCAGTGATTCAGTCATCAATGAAGCTGAAGCCATGGAAATTGCACAACCACTGCCTTTGAAACTGACATCGGTGATGACGTTTCCATCCAGTTTGACGTAGACAACCAGCTTGTCACCGCACAGAGGGTTATTGCCGTGCGCAAAGTGATTTGCGTCTTCAATTTCCCTGAAATTACGCGGATTTTTGTTGTGATCCATGATCACTTGTTGGTAAAGGTCTCTTAGATCACTCATCAGCCAAACAACTCCTGGGTCTTCTTGATGGCCGCGACCAGTGCATCAACTTCCTGCTCGCTATTGTAGAAAGCAAACGAAGCACGCGCGGTCGCCGGTATGTCGAAATACTCCATCACTGGCTGGGCACAGTGATGTCCAGTACGAATAGCCACGCCTTGTTGGTCGAAAATGGTACCGACGTCGTGTGGATGGACACCATCGATCATAAACGACAGCACACTGGCTTTTTCTTTGGCGGTACCAATGATGCGCACACCGTCCATTGCCTGCAGTTTGGCTGTTGCCAAATCAAGCAGGTGATGTTCATGTGCAGCCAATACCTCCATGCCAAACTGCTGGATATAGTCAATCGCTGCAGCCAGACCGATAGCACCAGCAATGTGTGGTGTGCCTGCCTCGAATTTATAAGGCAGTTCGTTATAGATCGTGCCTGAGAAACTGACAGACAAAATCATGTCGCCGCCACCTTGATAGGGTGGCATTGCCTCCAGCAGCTGCTGACGTCCGTAAAGTACGCCGATACCGGTTGGGGCAAATAGTTTATGGCCGGAAAACACATAGAAATCACAATCCAGCGCCTGCACATCAACTTGCAGATGCGGCACAGCCTGCGCCCCGTCAATCAATACGGGAATGCCTTTGGCACGGGCTTTTTCAGTCAGCATTTTCACTGGATTGACAGTTCCCAGTGCATTTGAAACATGACCGATGGACAATATTTTGGTGCGTGAATTCAACAGCTCGTCTATCTGAGTCAAATCAAGCTCACCAGTATCCGTCATCGGGATGACTTTGAGTTGTGCTCCGGTCTGCTCACAAAGCATCTGCCAAGGCACAATGTTGGCATGATGCTCCAGATGACTGATCAGTATTTCATCACCCTCGACAATCATCGGACGCACAAAGCTCTGTGCAACCAGATTAATGGCTTCGGTCGCACCGCGTACAAAGACAATTTCACGGTCACTGCTGGCGTTGAGATAGTCACGCACAGTTGAACGTGATGCTTCAAACGCGTCAGTTGCTCTCTGGCTCAGGCGATGAACACCGCGATGTACATTGGCATTATCGGTTCGATAGTAATGATCAACGGCCTCAATCACTTGCAGCGGTTTCTGACTGCTTGCCGCATTGTCCAGATATACCAGAGGCTGACCATTGATCTGCTGATGCAGAATTGGAAAATCTGCACGGATCTGTTCAATATCAAAAGCTCTCATCAGACTTTGGCACCCCGCGGCAGGCGCTGTTCGATCACGGTGGACAATGCCTGTTTTATTTCGTCTGATGGCAGACGATCAAGCACATCAACAGCAAAGGCAAAGGTCAGCAAACTACGAGCACTAACTTCATCAAGACCACGCGCGCGCAGGAAAAACAGTTGATCCATATCGATCTGCCCGACAGTGCTGCCGTGACCGCATTTCACATCATCCGCGTAGATTTCCATTTCGGGTTTGGTATCAATCTCACAGCCACGGGAGAGCAACAGGTTGTGGTTGCTCTGATTGGCGTCTGTTTTCTGTGCATCCTTGTGAACAAATACTTTACCGTTGAAAACCGCGTGGCTTTTTTCGTCCAGCACGCCTTTATAGACTTCATCACTGGAAGTATTGGCTACGCTGTGATCGATACGAGTATGGTTGTCGACGTGCTGGTCACCAGCGACAAGATAAAGACCGCTCATGGTGACATGGGCTGCTTCGCCTTCCAGTCTGCTGTGCACATCATTGCGAGCCAGCTTGCCACCCAGAGAAATATTGGCATTATGCCAGTGACTGCCCGCCGCCTGATGGGCCGCCATGGTCGCTACGTGATAACTGGCAACAGATTCCTGCTGCAGTTTGTAATGTTCTAGTTGAGCATCTTGTGCAAGCGCAACTTCAGTCACGATATCGTTAAGCCCTGTGGCGGCGTCATTCGCTGACACATAATGCTCAATCAGTGTAGCTTTTGCGCCTTTTTCAAGCCGAACCAGATGACGGAGATGCACGGCAAGATTGGCGGGTTTACCTGAATTAACCACCACAAGCTCAATGGGTTGTGACAGCCGAATATCGTTGGCGATATGCAGGTAAAGACCCTCGCTGAACAGCATGGTGTTCAGTGCATTAAAGCCCGGTTTTTCCAAATCGATTTGCTGATTGAGTTGATCGGCAATATCGGCATCAAGCTGTGACATGGCCTGTAATTTCACACCTTGCGGTAAATCCGTAAGGCGAGACAACTCAGGCTGAAAAACACCATCAACAATAACCAGACGATACGCCTCAGAAACTAATGCCAGACGGTCAATTGTTTCAGCGTCGAGTGTCGTCTCGGCAGCCTGGTAAACAAACTGTTCCTGACCCAGTTGCCATAAGCTGGTGTATTTCCAGTCTTCCTGTTTTTTACCCGGCAGACCATGACGCTCGAACTGCGCTTTGGCCTTGTGGCGCAGAGCATTGACTGCTGGCGTGTTTAACAAGCTCACATCATCGGCACGCTCGATAAATGCGGTGTGGATTTCGGCGAGCTGTTTCATGCGCCAACACCTTCAGGGGCGTCATGAATCCAGCTGTAGCCTGATTTTTCCAATTCTTTGGCTAGGTCCTTGTCACTGA
>NZ_APHR01000023.1 GCF_000349205.1 Methylophaga lonarensis MPL
CCTGCAAGCCTCAAGCGAAGCGGATGTCATTATCACCTCCGGCGGCGTGTCTGTCGGTGATGCTGATTATGTCAAAGACATTCTGACTGAACTGGGCCAGGTCAACTTCTGGAAAATTGCCATGAAACCCGGCAGACCGCTGACCTTTGGTCATGTAGGCAGCGCAGTGTTTTTTGGACTGCCCGGAAACCCGGTTTCAGTCATGGTGACTTTTTACCAGTTTGTATTGCCTGCCCTTCAGAAACTGGCCGGTGAGCCCGTTCAGGAACCACTGCTGATAAAAGCTATAGCCGCTAATGACATTCGAAAAAGACCGGGACGCTTTGAGTTTCAGCGTGGCGTCATGCGAACAGGCGCTGGCGGTTCGCTTGAAGTCAGTCACACCGGCGATCAAGGCTCAGGTATCCTCCGCTCGATGAATAACGCCAATTGTTTTATTTTACTGGATGATCACTGCGATGGCGTTGCCGCTGGCAGCGAAGTGCTTATCCAGCCTTTCACAGGTCTGATCTAAATGACTGAAACACACAACAAACAAGCTTTTGAGCTTAACAAACTCCGCAAACGACTGCGGCGTCAGGTCGGTCAGGCAATTGCTGACTACAACATGATCGAAGATGGCGACAAGGTGATGGTCTGTCTATCCGGCGGCAAAGATAGTTACACCATGCTGGATATCCTGCTCAATCTCAGAGACCACGCGCCAATCAGTTTTGAATTAATCGCAGTGAATCTTGATCAGAAGCAGCCTGGTTTTCCGGAGCACGTATTGCCAGAATATCTGACCAGTATCGGCGTGCCGTTTCATATTATCGAGAAAGACACCTATAGCATTGTCAAGGAAGTAGTACCCGAGGGTAAAACCACCTGCGGCATTTGTTCACGGCTGCGTCGTGGTTCACTTTACGGTTTTGCCAGAGAAAGTGGCATCACAAAAATTGCCTTGGGCCATCACCGGGACGATATTATCGAAACCCTGTTTCTCAACATGTTCTTCGGCAGCAAAATCAAAGCCATGCCGCCCAAACTGCTCAGTGACGACAAAACCAATATTGTGATTCGCCCACTGGCTTACGCGCGCGAGTCTGATATTCAGCGCTATGCCGATGCACGGCAGTTTCCAATCATTCCCTGTAACTTGTGCGGCTCACAGGAAAATCTGCAACGTCAGGTCATCAAAGACATGCTGCAAGGCTGGGAGAAACAACACCCCGGACGTCTGGAAAATATTTTCCGCAGCCTGCAAAACATTTCGCCCTCTCAGTTGGCCGATGGCGAATTATTTGATTTCAAGGGGCTTGAGCTGCAACGTCAGCCCGCGACTGGCGATGAGGAATTCATTCTGGATGATCATTTACAACCAGCATTGGCACGTTGATTGTATAGAAAAGCACATTCAGACAGGCAAGTTATCCAACATTAGCCAGCATCATTACAAACTTGTGACAAGAAGTGCCGCTAAGTCATTGAAAACAAAAATTCAACACCTAACCTATTGTTTTTTATATTGTTTACCAACCTGTACATTTTTTAACCATTCCAAGGCTGTATGTTACAGATGAATGACTTAGCGTTTTTCTAAACAATTAACCACAGAGTTATCCACAGAAAATGTGAGTAACTCTGCAAGTCATTGATCTTATCTGCAAGTCACTGAAATCAGGCTTTTGGCGGGGTAAAATCTTCCGAAAACTCCAATGCATTACCGTCTGGGTCGCGACAGAAAAAAGCGGCCCGTCCAGATTTACTTCTGGAAAATTCAACGCCTGCAGCTTCAAGTTTCACCGCGAGTTTTTCCAAATCTTCGACCACCAATGCCACATGGCGATCACGACCGCCATGCTCGGGTCTGCCCTCATGTGTATCAGGGTTGGGTAATTGCATCAGATGAATTTGCTGGCCATTAGCGCCAATATCCAGCCATGCCCCATCAAACGGAAAGTTGGGACGATTTGGATTCAGTGGTATCTCCAGTACGTTGCAATAAAAGTCGACGGACTTTTTTACATCCGCAACCAGAAAACTGGCATGGGCGATTGATTTGATCATGGTTACAGTGTCCTTGATAATTGATTGGCATGATGTTTATTGAATGCGCTTGTGGCTGTCAATGACCGACTCACTCAATTGGTAGCCAAAGATTTATAGAGATTCTGTCAAACTGAGTTCCGGCGAGCTGCGCTGGCGCGTCTGTCCAGTATCGCAACTCCGTAAGCGGCTGCAAATATCAAACTGCCGCCTATCCACTCACGAACCGACATGACTTCGCCTATCAATAACCACGCAGCAAAGGCCGCGACCACCAGTTCAAACAAGATGATCACTGCCGAACGATACACCGGCATCCTGGCAAGGCCATACAGCACGCTGACCGTCATCGTCAGGATAATCAGCCCACAAAAAACGCTCCAAAACCATACTGATGTACTGACAACAGGAAATTCAATAGATTGCCAGATCAACACCAGTGTGGCGATCAGCACCACGCCCCAGAACACTGCCGAGATTTTCAGTGGCATAGGTACAGCGGCCAGTTTTCGGCTCAGCACGTTGTTAATAGAAAAACATAACCCCGCAATCAGCCCCAGCCAATCGCCCAGACCACGCGGCCAGGGCAGACCAAAGTCAGGATGCCAGAGCATCATTACCGTGCCCGCCATGGCTAACAACATCAACATAACTGCACGCTGAGATAACTGTTCTCCCAACCACCAGCGTCCAATCAGAATGGTCCAAACCGGTGACAGAAAAAATAACAGCATAACCCGCATGACATCTCCCTCAATCAAGGCGACCAGGAAAGTCAGATTGGTAATGCCCGCGATCAACATCAGCCATAACAGTTCTACAGGCAACTCATGCCATCTACCACGATACCTCCATAGAGACGGAAGGCTGATCACTGCCGCAGTCAGGTACATCACCAGGGTTACCCAGACCACTGACATGCCTGCGGCCTCAAATAGACGCATGGGATACCAGATCAGTCCCCACATCGCTGAGGAGTATAGAATTCCAGCGATTGCCAGAGGATATTCTGCGCGTTGTGAAATTTGAATCATGGCCGAAGCTTATAACACGAGTCACGCCTGAGCCGTTATAATGAGGGAATTTTTTTCAATCCAAGACCGTTATGAATCCAGAGCTTGCCGCATTGCATCCCTATCCATTTGAGAAGCTGGCGACGTTGAAACAAGGTTGTGTGCCACCTGAATCACTTGCCCACATCGCATTGTCGATTGGCGAACCCAAACATGCGACACCTGGTTTTATTACCGAAGCGGTGATGTCTCATTTGCACGGCCTGTCAGTTTATCCAACCACAGCAGGCACGATTGAACTGCGACATGCTATTGCCCAATGGCTCGATCAACGCTTCCACCTTGGAGGCCATATTGATCCAATGACTCAGGTTTTGCCGGTCAATGGTACGCGTGAGGCCTTGTTCGCCTTTGCTCAGGCAGTCATCGATCGTTCTGCAGAAAGACCTACTGTGGTCATGCCCAACCCTTTTTATCAAATCTACGAAGGCGCTGCGATTCTTGCAGGCGCTGAACCCTATCTTCTGAACTGCACCGCTGACAATGACTTTGTCCCCGATTTTGCCAGCGTACCGCCTGCCGTCTGGCGACGCTGCCAGCTGCTTTACCTGTGCAGTCCCGGCAATCCGACAGGGGCAGTCATTGACATTGATACGCTTGGCTTATTGATTTCACTGGCACAGCAATACGACTTTGTTATCGCTGCCGATGAGTGTTACTCAGAGATATATCTCGATGAAAATGAACCACCCGTCGGGCTGTTACAGGCTGCTATCGCAGCGGGCTTTACTGATTTAAGCCGTTGTGTCGCCTTTCACAGCCTGTCAAAACGTTCTAATGCGCCGGGCCTGCGTAGTGGCTTTGTCGCGGGTGATGCGCGTATCCTCAAACAGTTTCTGCGTTATCGCACCTATCATGGCTGTTCCATGCCCCCAGCAACACAAGCGGCCTCAATTGTCGCCTGGCAGGATGAAGCGCATGTCGAGTATAACCGGGAGTTGTATCGGCAAAAATTTGATGCTGTGCTGGAAATTCTCTCGCCAGTCATGTCTGTAGCAAAACCGGCTGCCGGATTCTATCTGTGGGCGGAAACACCGATTGCCGATGATGAGTTCAGTCGTCAGTTATTTGAACAATTCAATGTGACAGTGCTGCCGGGGAGTTATCTGGCCCGCGACACTGAAACAGGCAATCCCGGTTCACATCGGATACGCATGGCTCTAGTCGCGCCTTTGGAAGACTGTATTGAGGCCGCTGTAAGAATTCGACAACTCATTGAAAACCTATCATCTAACGTACCTGGAGAACCCAATGAATAATCTACAAGCGATCATTGAATCTGCCTTTGAGCGCAGAGCAGAGATCACCCCGGCCAATGCCGATGCTGAAGTCCGTAATGCTGTCAACGAAGCGCTGGCCATGCTGGATAACGGCACTGCACGTGTTGCCGAAAAACAAAACGGTGATTGGGTGGTGAATCAGTGGCTGAAAAAAGCTGTTTTGCTGTCATTTCGTCTCAATGACAATCGCTTGATGGCAGGCGGTGAAACCAACTATTTCGACAAAGTTGAGCCAAAATTTGCCAGCTACAGCGAAGACGATTTCAATAAAGCCGGTGTTCGTGTTGTACCACCTGCCGCAGTTCGTCGTGGTTCTTATATCGCACCTGGCACTGTACTGATGCCATCTTATGTCAATATCGGTGCTTACGTTGACTCCGGCACGATGGTGGATACCTGGGCCACCGTTGGCAGCTGTGCACAAATCGGTAAAAACGTCCATCTGTCTGGTGGCGTTGGCATCGGTGGTGTGCTTGAACCGCTTCAAGCTGGCCCAACCATTATCGAAGACAACTGCTTTATCGGCGCGCGCTCGGAAGTCGTTGAAGGCGTTATCGTTGAAGAAGGCTCTGTTATCTCAATGGGTGTCTACATCGGTCAAAGCACCAAGATCTTCAACCGTATGACCGGTGAAATCAGCTATGGCCGGATTCCAGCCGGATCAGTGGTGGTTTCAGGCAACCTGCCATCTAAAGACGGCAGCTACAGCCTCTACTGCGCTGTGATTGTCAAACAGGTAGATGAAAAAACGCGTGGCAAGGTCGGCATCAACGAACTGTTGCGCGATATCTAATCATGTGGACGACGGAGACTGGTACACAGTCCCGTCGTCTATTTTTCAACGCAGCTATCGGCCTGGACGAATTGATACATCATATCCTTTGATCTAGAATACACGGCCAGACTGAAGCTGAATTTTCCACTAGAGCAAGGCCATGATTGTTTACGGCATTAAGAACTGCGACACCGTCAAAAAGGCTCGCCGCTGGTTGGATGATCGCAATATTGACTATCAGTTTCATGATGTTCGCGTCGATGGCCTGACCAAAGAGCATCTTCAGCAATGGCTGCAATCAGTCAGCTGGGAAGATTTGCTGAACAAACGTGGCACCACCTGGCGTCAGCTTGACAATGCCGACAAGCAAGACCTTGACCAGACAGCAGCAATTGCCTTGATGCTTCGCCAACCGACCCTAATCAAACGGCCGGTTGTGGCGCACAATGGGCAGTGCACTATCGGCTTTAACGAAAGCCTATTCCAGGAACACTATGGACACTGAGATTTCCAGCACCGTTGCATTAACCCAGGACCTTATCCGCCGTGACAGCGTCACGCCTGAAGATAAGGACTGTCAGTTGATGATTGCCGGCAGACTGGCCCAATATGGTTTCAAGGCTGAACATCTGCGCTTCGCCGACGTTGATAATCTGTGGCTGCGACGTGGTCATGCAGGTTCATTGTTTGTGTTTGCCGGTCACACTGATGTCGTGCCGACGGGTCCGCTGGATAAATGGCAAACGCCGCCTTTTGCAGCCGAAATTCACGATGGCATGCTCTACGGTCGTGGCGCAGCGGATATGAAAGGCAGTATCGCCGCCATGATCACCGCCTGTGAGCGTTTTGTAGCACAACATCCTGATCATCAGGGCAGTATTGCTTTTTTGCTGACCAGTGATGAAGAAGGCCCGGCAGTGAATGGCACCGTCAAAGTGATTGAAACCCTGCAGCAGCGAGGTGAACACATTGATTGGTGTGTGGTGGGTGAACCCACTAGCAGTCACCAAGTGGCCGATGTGGTGAAAAATGGTCGCCGTGGATCGCTCAATGGCTACCTGACCGTCCAAGGTAAACAAGGTCACATCGCCTACCCGCATCTGGCAGCCAACCCGGTACATCTGCTGGCACCGGCACTGGCCGAATTGTGCTCGGAAGTATGGGATGAAGGTAATGCCGATTTTCCACCTACCAGTTTCCAGGTGTCCAATTTCAACAGCGGTACCGGCGCAACCAATATTATTCCTGGTACGGTCGAGATGATTTTCAACTTCCGTTTTTCAACTGAAGTCACCGATCAACAGCTACGTGAACGTGTTGAAGCCATACTGCATAAACATCAATTACAGTTCAACATTGACTGGGTATTGTCCGGTCAACCTTTCCGCACCGCTACCGGTAAATTACTGGATGCGGTCAAGGCAGCCGTTCTGGAAGTGACCGGACGCAAGACTGAATTATCAACTTCTGGCGGTACATCGGATGGCCGCTTTATTGCCCCGACCGGCGCACAGGTGATTGAACTTGGCCCGCTCAACGCAACCATTCATCAAATAAACGAGTGTGTTGCAATCAAGGATCTGGATACATTGTCAGACATCTACCAGCAATTGCTGGTTGAATTGCTGGTCAAATAACCCGCATGTCTGTGCCACGTCAGATGCGGCTCATTATTCTGCTGGCAGCCACTGTGCTGCTGATGCAGTCATTGGCCGTCTGGCATGACGCAGAACACTCGTTCCACGATCATGTGGCAGAGTGTGAAAGGCTGATTTTTGTCAGTCAGCAATCACCACTTGCATCAACACCTGGGCTTGTTCCTTCGATCAGGCAAGCTCTTTCCCTTCTCGATATCTCACTAGCAGTCAGTCAGCTTCAGCGGCTGATCAGCTACCAATACGGTATTCGTGCGCCGCCTGTATTCTCCTGAACCAGTTGTTCAGTTGTCGATGCCATCAGGCGTCAGAGAATTCAGTTTTAAGAGGACGTACCTATGTATGCCAAAAAACCCTTGGCGTTGCTGGTTGCAGCGGCGCTGTCTCCTGTGGCTTTTTCTGTCACAGCCGACGAAAATGTTGATTTTCAACGTCTGATCGTAACGTCAGACCCGCTCGGTAATCGTACTGCCGATGAAATTGTACAACCTGTCACCGTGTTAGCGGGTGATGAGCTTGACCAGAGACGCGCTGGCACACTGGGTGAGGTCCTGGAAGGCCTGCCTGGTGTCACTAATGCTGATTTTGGTCCAGGTGTCGGACGCCCGGTGATTCGTGGTCTGCAAGGCTCACGTATTCAAATGCTTGAAGATGGCTTGTCCACCGCTGATATCTCAGGCGAAGGCGCTGACCATATGGTTGCTATTGATCCCGCTCGAGCTGATCAGATCGAAGTATTTCGTGGTCCTTCAACTTTACTCTACGGCAGTGGCGCTGCCGGTGGTGTTGTCAATGTCCGCAGTAACCGTTTCAGCCCTGAATTTGGTGAATCAGCTCGTGTCGAGGGCGATCTGTCATATGGCTTTAATGGCCATGATCGCCAGGGGCGACTGGGGCTGGAGTTACCGGCCACCAGCAATCTGGTATTCCGCGCGGACCTCAGTGGCCGTAAAAGCAGCGATTTTGATATCAAGGGTTATCAGGAGCGTGGCCAGCGAGACGGTCGCCGCAACAAACTGAATAACAGCGAAATCGAAAATAACAGCCATGCTTTCAGTTCTGTATTCACAGATACCTGGGGCTTCGTTGGTCTGGGTTACAGCTATTACGATAGCAAATATGAAATTCCAGACATTCTCACGGGTGAAGGTGATGAAGAACTGGAATTCATTCGTGCCAAGCAGGACCGTTTTGATCTGCGCAGTGAATTTAACAATCCATTCGCAGGCTTTGAAACCGCTCGCCTGAAAATCGCACATACCCGTTATCGTCAAAAAGAAATAGCCAATGAATTTGAAGATGGCGTATTTGACGAACGTGAAGTCGAGGCTGAATTCAGAAATAGAGAATCAGATCTCCGTTTTGAATTGGTGCACAACCCTATCGGGATGTGGCAAGGCGTGATCGGATTGCAATTTAATGACCGTGAATTCCGATCCGAAGGAGAAGGCCACGGACATGGTCATGGCCACGGCGATGATGGATTTTATGTGCGTAACAACGACACCAGAACATGGGGCTTGTTTGTGCTGGAAGAACGACCTACCGACTTTGGTCGTATCGAACTGGCTGCCAGACTGGAACAAGTTCGTTCAAATCCAAAATCACTCGGCGATGAACGAGATATTCACCTTGAAACAGACTTCATGGGCGATGACGAGCTGGAACAAGATGCGTCATTGAGCAATCGTCGTTTTACTGCTCTAAGTTTGTCGGCAGGCACTATCATTGATGTTGATCATGCTCATCATCTGCGTTTTGCACTGACTCGCTCACAAAGAGCCCCATCGCCTGAACAGCTATACGCCTTTGGTCGTCATGCTGCTGCAGGTACTGTGGAAGTCGGTGATCCTCGTTTGAAGAAAGAAACATACACTAACTTTGAAGTTGGCTTTGATCGTCACCAAGGTATGTTCCGTTATGATCTGACCGCTTTCTTCAATCATGCCAAGGATTTCATCTATCCTGCCTCAAGACTGGATGACAACGGTGATCTGCTCAGAGCAGAAGATTCGGACGATCAGCTTGTGTTCAATGAACAAGCAAACGCCCGATTCTACGGATTGGAATTTGCAGCCGTGGCAGATGTGATTGAGGGCCCCATGCCTGTAAGCTTAAGATTTTCAGGTGACTATGTGCGAGGCAAACTCAATAGTGGTGGCGATCTGCCACGCATTTCGCCGATGCGTCTTGGCTTTGGTGTCGATACGAGATATCAGAACGTTAAATTAAGTCTTGACTACCAGCGGGTGTTCAAACAGTCCAAAACTGCAGACTTGGAGGACAATACCAGTGGTTATAACCTTGTTTCTGCGGATGTGGTCTGGTCACCTCAGCAAATGAGTGGAACCCACTTCTATCTCAAAGGCAGAAATCTGCTCAACGAGGATGGACGTCGTCATACCAGCTTCCGAAAAGATGATGCGCCAATTATTGGCCGTGCAATCTTCGCTGGTGTACGCTTCGACTTCGGTGGCTAAACCCCGTTATAGCGCCATTTAAAAGACCCGGTTCTGCCGGGTCTTTTTTTGAGAGTTTGGAAACTCGACACTATCTGCTACATTAAAAACATTATTTAACCAGGGATATCTTGATGAGCTTCTTTGATGCCAATGACGAAAGTAATACTGCTCGACTGGTCTACATCTTCTATATGGCAGGCATTATCATCTACCTGCTGACGCTGATAGGTGTCGTCGTCGCCTATACCCACAAAGCAGAGGCGCCTGATTGGCTCAAATCCCATTACGAATTTCAGATTCGTACTTTCTGGATAACCCTGTTACTGCTGATTGCAGGCTGGATGACCATGTCCTGA
>NZ_APHR01000024.1 GCF_000349205.1 Methylophaga lonarensis MPL
TTGGCAAATATGATGACGTAGTCACCGCCGTCAATGGGCATTGTGACGCTGTTAATCTGGATGCTAATTTTACCGTGGTTTGTCGCCGGTCAATACTCGGATATGCGCCGTGAACTCGATGCACAACTGATAAATTTTGCACAGAATTTTGCCGAGTCAAAGCTGCTTGCCGACTGGCCTGAGGCATCACCCTTTTGTGATGATATTGAATCCGCACTGGCTGATGAGTCTAGAATTAATTATGGGGAAAGATATATTTTAATCAGGGATTTAAGATGTAATCCTGAAGTCGTTTATAACTCATTCCCCGCAGACTTTTCAGCCGTACCTGCCAGCTCTGGTTATAGTGATTTGAGTTACCAAGGTCAGACGTTTCGGGTTTTGGTTTATCAGGCAGGTGCCTTGCATATTGAGCAGGCCGCAGGCAGTCGATTGTTGCCGTTTGTATGGTCAATGCTCAAAACAGCCTTGCTGAGCTTTGTACTAATCGGCCTTCTAATGGCCGCGATTGTCTGTCTGGTTCGAAAAATTATCCAGCCCGTGAAAAAATCAGCCGATCCAATGCCGTTATCGCCTGAAAGCGGCAGCAGTCTTGATCAGGATGTGGCATTGTTGTCTGAGCTGACTGGCGAATTTTCTTTTGCCGGAGAGCCAATGCAGTCGGTCAGGCAGCTCAATACTCAACTGCAAACAGCCCTGAAGGCAGAGCATATAACGCTTGAAATCAACGACCTGTCAGAAGCCCTCGCTCAGCAAACAATCGCAGTACCTGAACGAGTCATGCTGAGAAGTCTGCTTGCCTGTGCTCGACTGCTGCATGCGCAGCAAAGCCTGCAACTTGAGCTTTTTACAACCAAGCGAGGCATCGGCTGGAGAATGCGTTGTGATGACTCAATACCCTCAGCTAACAGTTCAGCGTTAGTGATGGATCTTGCGATCCTCGAAGCGGCTACACAAAGATTTGTTGGCAGTTATCATGTGCACAATCAAACCTCAGGAACACTCCAGGCAGAGCTGATTTTTCCGCTTGTGAGCGACGCGATGCTGTCTGCTGTGACCGACAATCGCCCCACAGGGCCTGTAGATCTTGATTGAGCATCGCAAAAACACCGATGCCCCAGCCAACCGGGCCAAAAATTAAGTTCGATAAGGATTAGTTCAGATGGAAGACTCCGTTAAACCGCTTGAAACAAGCACAACGAGTATCCCAGCCAAATTACTGTTCTCAGTGCAAGATCAGAAGCTGGTCGAATCGCAGATCCAGCCATTACTTGAGGAATATCGCCTTGAGGTAACACTGGTTGCTTATGAAGATTCACACCAGCATCAGTTTGAAGAAGCGGATCTGGTGATTTGTTATCTGAGTGATGACCACCTGCGCGACATCGTGCTCAGATTTCGCAATCAGCCCTGGCATCTAGGCTTATTGCCGCATCCTGAAATGAAACATGGGCGATATGGTTTTGGTATCTGTGCAGATATTGAAGAAGCTATCAGTGACATTGTCGGCCATCAGTCAGAACAACTGGATCTGTTGCTGTGTAACGAGGTGCCAGTGTTTAACTCGGTGGTGATTGGCGATGCTTTTACCTTGTCACCTGGTGAGGCAGTCATTGAACCGCTGGCCGTTCGCGTCAGGCGTTTCTGGAATTTGGTCAAATCGATCCATCAGGTCAAATTTCATGGCTTTCAACTGACTACCAAAAAACAGAAAGAACTGGATACCGCAGCCCTTGGCATTGTGGCGGTTGAGCATGGTCGCAGTTCAGTGATGTCTAGACGATTGGTGGCAGATTCCTATGCCAATGACGGCATGTTGCATGCGCTGGTGCTGGCACCACGAAGTGTGTTTGAAATGCTCAGGTTTTTGTTTGCATCGCTGTTTTTAAGAAACTTCTGGTCGCGTAACGCGCCTTCGTTTATTGGCTTGATAAAAACCAGCAGTCTCACCATCGAAACCGGAAAACCGGTCAATTTCACCAGAGACAACCAGCTTGAATCGAGTGATTCAATTTCACTGAGCGTTGAAAGACGTGTGCTCAGGCTCCGGCCGGGACGCATGTTGAGCATTGGCGAAACGGCGACAGAAAGTAAAGAAGTGGTCAAAGCTCAGGCATTGCCGCTCGGTAAAGCCAAATTGGAGCTGCTGAGTTATCCATTGCCGTGGATGCATCATGCCGCCACCGATGAGTTCAAAGAGCTGTTCATGATCATGCGTGACAGTGCCAAAGCGACGCCTGCTTATCTGACCTTGATGGTGTTATCGACGCTGTTGGCGACATTTGGCCTGTTTGCCAATTCGATTCCGGTGGTCATCGGCGCCATGATTCTCGCGCCACTGATGGGGCCGATCGTGTCAATGGCACTGGGCACACTCAGGCAAGATGAGCAGCTGATGCTCACCAGCAGTAAAACCATTGCTGTAGGCACTGGACTGGCTTTGTTATGTGCGATGGCGCTGACCTTGTTTATCCCGCTGAACACATTGAATAGTGAAATCGCTGCGCGCATCAGTCCGACCTTGTTGGATTTGGGGGTTGCAGTCGTGTCGGGGATTGCTGGTGCTTATGCTCATGCCCGCGCTGAAGTAGCAAAAAGTCTGGCCGGTGTTGCAATTGCGGTCGCACTGGTGCCGCCACTGGCGGTGGCCGGGATTGGTCTTGGCTGGATGGATTTCAGTGTTTTCTGGGGAGCATTCCTGCTGTACCTGACTAATCTGGTAGGCATTATTCTGGCCGCCCTGATTACCTTCATGTTTTTGGGCTACAGCCCGTTTCATCGCGCCAGACGAGGCTTGCTGCTGTCACTGTTTTTGGCAGCTTTGTTGACGATTCCTCTCGCGATGGGCTTTAGCAAAATGGTCATCGAAAGTCGCATTGTGCAACAGCTGGATGGGATGGACATTGGGGGAGTCACGCTGACAGACATCAAGGTCAGTCAACGCACTCCCATTAGAATCGGTCTGACGCTGTTATCGGATACCACGGTTGATGATGACACTATGGATCAGATCAAACAGGCCGTTGAAGCCCGCCTGCAGCGTGAAGTGACACTGGAGATTGGTGTTAAGGTGATTCGCTGAGCGGATCTTCCTGACAGGAGCAGTGTTCGCGGTCATCAGCGTCTATTGGCTTGCGAAAGCGAAGAGTCAAGCGATCACTCTCGCCAATCTGCAGATAATGTTCACGCTGCTCGTCACCAAGCCTTAGGGCAGGGGGAAGCGTCCAGACACCTGCTGGATGGTTGGTCGAGTCCAGCGGGTTTGCATTGATTTCTGAGCCAGCCTCAAACACAAAGCCGGCCAGCCCAGCGAGCTCAACAACTTTGGCTTCAGTGATATAGCCGCTTTTTTTCATGGTTTCCAGATCAGTGCCCGCTTTGGCGCGATGATCAACTACCCCCAGAATGCCGCCAGGTTTGAGTGCCCGGAACATGGCATGAAAGGCCTTTTCGGCGTAGTCGCCTGCTAACCAGTTATGAACATTTCGAAATGTCACAATCGCATCGGCACTGCCAGGCTCGGCAATAGACCAGTGATTTTCAGGACCAAGCTCAGTGACTTTAACTTCGCCAAACAATGACTGATTATCTTCCAGCCACTGGTTGTACTCAGCTCGGAAATTCAAGCGCCACTCCGGGCCCATATCAGCGGGCCAGCCAGCAGCAATCAGACGGCCACCACCATGATGTAGCCAGGGCGCCAGAATTTCTGTGTACCAGCCACGACCAGGCCAAACTTCGATCACAGTCATATCACTGCTGATACCAAAAAATGCCAGCGTCTCGGCCGGATTTCGGTACTGGTTACGATGTTTATTGGCTTCGCTTCGGTGTTCTGCTTCGGCCCAATAGGCCGGATCGTGATGTTCGGCACTGACAGCGGTACTCAAAAACATGGCCGTCAGCAGCGAGGCGCAGAAAGCAACAGGTTTTAATGGCATGAATAGTTGTCCTCGAATAATAGCAGCAAGACAGGCTTTACTCTCTGTCCGACAGACAGAGACGCAGAAAAATTCAATCTCGCGTTAAGCCTGGGCATTTGTCAATTGCATTGAATCTAGGGTAGTTTGAAAAGTGGCAATGTTGCTCTGTTCAACTCACCCAGTCAGCACCTTGAATTACGGCTAACTCATCAGAACATGACAGTAGCACTCAAAATCGCGCTCATAAGTATACACGGCCTGTTCAGAGGCACAGCCCCGGAATTGGGGCGTGACGCTGATACCGGAGGGCAGATTCTTTACGTGCTGGAACTGGCCGCTGCACTGGCCGAACGTGACGATGTGGAGCAAGTGGAAATCTTCACTCGTCGGCTTGAGGGTGCTGAAATCGGCTCGGAATACGCCAGCCCAGAGGAAATCATCAGTCCAAAATTAAAAATAGTTCGTCTTGATTGCGGAACCACTCGTTATCTGCCGAAAGAGCAGCTTTGGGATTATCTGGATGCCTTTGCTGACCATCTGGTGTCTTATCTGCATCAGCAGCCGCGCTTGCCGGATGTGTTGCACAGTCATTACGCCGATGCAGGTTTTGTCGGGGTAAATGTCGCCAACCGTCTGGCCTTGCCGTTGATACATACCGGCCACTCGCTGGGTCGGGTAAAAAGCCGACGTTTGCTGGCTGTAGGTGCGACGGCGGCGCAATTGGAACATGACTACAACATGCAACGTCGGATTGAGGCAGAAGAAACGGTTCTAGCGACAGCCGATCTGATTATCACCAGCACCCATCAGGAAATCGAAGAGCAATATGGTCTCTACGATCATTACTTGCCTGAACAGATGCGAGTGATTGCGCCCGGCACAGATTTGAAGGCTTTTCACCCAGCGGAACAAGCTGCCAAGCACATCGATTCGCAACTATGGGGCGAATTTACCAAACATCTCAAATATCCGGATAAACCCATTATTCTTGCCTTGTCACGGCCAGACAGACGCAAAAACATCACCTCACTGATTGAGGCTTACGGCCAATCTACTGCCCTGCAGTTACAGGCCAATCTGATGATTGTCGCTGGCAACCGCGATGATATTGACGATCTGGATGATGCGGCGCGGGAGATTTTTATTGAGATTTTCCAATTTATCGACCGTTATGACCTGCATGGCAGAGTTGCCTTGCCCAAACACCATGGCCGTGAGCAGGTGCCATTGATCTACAGGATGGTGGCAGCGACAGGCGGAATATTTGTCAATCCGGCGCTTACTGAACCGTTTGGACTGACCTTAATCGAAGCGGCTGCCTCCGGATTACCGGTGGTGGCGACAGAGGATGGTGGTCCTGTTGATATATTAGCTAACTGTCGAAACGGTGAGCTCATCGATCCACTCGAGCCGACATCCATTACCACGGCGCTTGAAAAAATTCTGGCAGATCATGACTTATGGCAAAGCTACCGGGATGCCGGCTTGGAGGGTGTCAAAAAGTATTATTCATGGCAGGCACATGCTCGGCAGTATGTCGAATTACTGCGAGACTTACCTGAGCCAGGGCAATTGCGTCACAAAGCTTCAACGGCACAGGTTCAACATCGGCGAGCTGAAAAGGCACTGGTGACTGATCTGGATCTGAGCCTGATTGGTGACGAGGCGGCTTTGCAAGCGTTGTTGGCTATGCTGCATCAACATCGGCATAGCACAAGCTTTATCATCGCGACCGGACGCCGCTTGGATCAGGCGCTGAAATTAATGAAAAAACACGGCATCCCAGAGCCGGATATCCTGATCACCAGCAGTGGTACAGAAGTGTGTTACGCGCCCAAGCTGACCACGGATGTTGTCTGGTCGCGGCATATTGATCATCACTGGGCCCCCCACAAAGTGCGTGAAGTGCTGGATCAGTTACCCGGACTGCAGCGTCAGCCCAAAGAAGAACAGAGTCGTTTCAAGATCAGCTATTACTTCGATCCACAGAAGATTGAGATAGAACGGATCAAGCATCTGCTGCACCGAGAGGAACTGTCAGTGCATGTTCAAGTGGCCTTTGGTCAGTATCTGGATATTCTGCCGCAACGTGCCTCCAAGGGCATGGCCATGCGTTATGTGGCAGATCGTTGGCAGATCCCTCTGGAGCAGATATTTGTGGCCGGTGGCAGTGGCGCCGATGAAGACATGATGCGTGGCAATACGCTGGCGGCAGTGGTCGCCAATCGACATCATGAAGAGCTATCTCAACTCAGCGCGGCGAGTGATATCTACTTTGCCAAGTCTGCCTATGCTGCGGGCATTATCGAAGCACTTGAGCATTATCAATTTTTAGAATCGACAGCCAGGACACCAACATGAGCGAATCCCGATTATTGCTGTGCACCGATATGGATCGCACCGTGATTCCCAACGGGGTAGAGCCGGAGCATCTGGAGGCAAGAATGCGGTTTCGCAAGTTTTGCCAGTTACCGGAAGTGACGCTGGTTTATATCACCGGGCGGCATCGACAGCTGGTCGAAAAAGCTATTCGCAGTTACCAATTGCCCGAACCCGATTATCTGGTGACGGATGTTGGCAGCAAGGTCTACCAGTTCCAGCAACAGCAATGGCAGGAAATGAGTCAGTGGCAGCAGGAAATAGCCAAGGACTGGTCTGGCAAGAGCCATCAGCAACTGAAGCTGGCGTTACAGGATATTGAAGGTCTCAAGCTGCAGGAATTCAGCAAACAGAACACCCACAAGCTGAGTTTTTATCTGCCGGTGTATCACGATAATCAGTCAGTGATGGCCACCATGCAGCAACGACTTGATGAACTAGGCGTCAAAGCCACTGTCATGTGGAGTATTGATGAACTGACCAATATTGGTCTGCTGGATGTCTTGCCTGCCAGAGCCACCAAGTTACATGCGCTGGAGTTTTTGCAGCAGCATCTGCAATTTGCTGCCGAGCAAGTGGTTTTTGCCGGTGACAGTGGCAATGATCTGCCGGTATTGGTCAGTGAATTTCAATCAGTGCTGGTGCATAACGCCAGCAACGAAATCAAGCAACTGGCGGTGCTGCTATCCCAGGATAACGGTCATCCCAGTCAATTATTGCTGGCAACGGATCCTGACCCGTTGGGCATGAATGGCAATTACAGCGCAGGCGTCTTGCAAGGTGTCTGGCATTTCATGCCCGAATTCAGAGATCGTCTGCAGACAGGAGTCCACTCATGAGTCAATTCAGTCAGATAGCCGTGTTTGGTGAAGTTTTATTTGATTGTTTTCCCGAAGGTGACGCTATTCTCGGTGGTGCACCCTTCAACGTCGCCTGGCATCTGCAAGCCTTTGGCGACCAGCCTCGCTTTCTTTCCAGAACCGGCAAGGATGCCTATGGTCAGCAAATCCGCCGTGCCATGCAGGATTGGCAAATGGATGATCACAGTCTGCAACTGGATGCCTTGCATCCAACCGGACAAGTCGAAGTCAGCATTGTTGATAATGAACCCAGCTATGACATCAAGCCCGACGCTGCTTTTGATTTTATCGACACCAGCCGGATGCCGAAACTGGATGCGAATAGCTTGCTGTATCACGGCACTTTGGCGCTGCGTAACCCGGTGTCGGCGGCCAGTCTGGAAAGCCTGGTCAGTAGTTCTCAGTGCAAGGTGTTTGTTGATGTGAATCTGCGAGAGCCATGGTGGAACAAGCAACATTGCTATCAAGCGCTGGAGGCAGCCGACTGGGTCAAACTGAATCACCACGAAATGAAAATGCTGGGATTTGCCTCGGCCGATTTGCGTCAGGACATGACGCGTTTGCAGAGTAATTTTCTGCTCAAACAACTGATTGTGACATTGGGGTCTGAGGGCGTCATTGTCCGCAGTAACGAAGGTAATTTCATAGAAATGCCGGCGGTGAAACCCGACAAATTTGTCGATAGCGTGGGAGCGGGTGACGCTTTTTCTGCCATGTATATTCACGGCCTTGCCGCTGACTGGCCACTTGAACAAATTATCGAGCGTGCCCAGGCGTTTGCCTCGCGTGTCATTGGCGAACGTGGTGCGCTGATTCGTGATCGTCGTTTTTACCAATCCCTGAACTTGTAATTGCTATGTACGAACAACAATCCCATGCGCTGTTAAACAGCATTCTCAATCAGATTGAACCTGAGTTCATCAAGCAGGATTTGCGATATTTTTATACTCGCCTCGGCGCTAACTTTTATGCCATCCATTCCTTGTTTGAACGGCTTTACGGACAGCGTGATGACTTTGCTGAGCAAGCCCAGCGACTGGTTGAAACCATGGCCCGGCAATACATTCGTCGCGGTCCGGAATTACGGGCTAGAGATATTGAAAGAGAACAGGATTTCAACTGGTTTCTCAGCCAAAAATGGGTCGGCATGGCGCTCTATAGCAATGGTTTTGCCGAAGACCTGCAAGGGGTGCGTCAACATCTGCATTATCTTCAGGAGCTGGGAGTTAATCTGGTGCATATCATGCCAATCATGCAGTGTCCTGAAGGGCGCAGTGATGGTGGCTATGCGGTTAGTGATTTCCGGGAGGTTGATCCACGGGTTGGCACACTGGAGGATTTAAATCAGCTGGCCGATGAAATGCGTCAGCGAGATATGTTACTGGTGCTGGACGTTGTGCTGAATCACACTTCAGATGAGCACGAGTGGGCACAAAAAGCGCGTGCAGGTTATCCACCTTATCAGTCTTACTATTACACCTTCGAGAATCGCCATGTTCCGGATATGTTTGAACAAAGCATGCCGGAGGTATTTCCTGAAACTGCGCCAGGTAACTTCACCTGGGATGAGCACATGCAGCGATGGGTCATGACGGTGTTCAATGAATATCAGTGGGATTTGAATTACAGCAACCCAGCGATTTTCATTGAAATGCTCGATGTCATTCTGTTCTGGGCCAATCAGGGTGCAGACATATTGAGGCTGGATGCCGTTGCCTTTCTCTGGAAAAAAATCGGCAGCACCTGTCAGAACGAACGGGAAGCACATCTAATCTTGCAGCTATTCAAAGATTGCTGTCAGGTGACCGCTCCCGGCGTTTTATTCATTGCTGAAGCGATTGTTGCGCCGGTTGAGGTGATCAAATATTTCGGCGAGGACGCGGTCATCGCCAAGGAATGCGAAATTGCCTACAACGCGACCTTTATGGCCCTGATGTGGGACGCGGTGGCCACCAAAAATACCCGGCTGTTGGAACAGGGCCTGAAAAGCCTGCCAGGAAAACTGGATCGGGCGACCTGGCTCAACTATATACGCTGCCATGATGATATTGGCCTGGGATTTGATGATCGTGACATCGCATTGGCCGGCTATCAGCCTCAGGAACATCGTCGTTTTTTGATTGATTATTTTCTCGGACGCTTTGATGCGTCACATGCCAGGGGATTGCCATTTGGTCAGAATGAACGTACCGGAGACACCCGTATTTCAGGCTCGTTGGCATCACTGATTGGATTGCAATATGCCATTGAATCCGGCGATCTGGCCGCCGAAGATGCGGCTGTCAGACTGGTTTTGCTGCTGCACAGTCTGGTACTGAGTTTTGGTGGATTACCGCTGCTGTATTACGGCGATGAGCTGGGTACCCTCAACGATGACAGTTATCGCGAAGACCCAAGCAAAATGAACGATTCGCGCTGGGTTCATCGACCCAAAATTGACTGGCAGCGGGCAGAGCGACGTAATACACCGGGTACGGTTGAGTTTCGGATATTCACAGCATTAAAAAATATGATTGCCGTGCGCAAGGAAAACAGCGTATTTGCTGATCTGAATAACCGGCAATTGCTGGATACCTCAAACCCGCATCTGTTTGTATTTGAACGTTATCAATTGACCCAGGGCAGTGAACCGGTGCTGGTGGTGAGCAATTTTGCCGATAGACCCCAACAGCTTGAGCTGGCAGAGATTCCCGCTGGTCTCAGCATTATCAGGGACGACTGGTGGATTTAATCAGTGGCCAGGCACCTGAACAGTTCGGTGGCAATCTGGTGATACCGGCTTACGGTTATTACTGGCTTAGTCACGTCTAACCTGACACCCACAAGCATCGGGATGTTTGAACCAGCGTGATATCGAATGACGATACCTTGCAAACAAACGGTAGCCTATATCTGCACCGTGTTTGATGACAGGCCAACGCAAAATGACCAGCCAGCGATGTTTGTTGACCAGTTGCCAGGCACTGACGGTGACATCCAGTCCGTAAATCATTGTGCCGTTGTTCAGTTTGCCATGCAGTCGGCGATCCGCTTCGACAGGATCAATGTCAGGATAGCGATCAGCAAAATCATCGGCATGAATATCTTCAAAGCAAATACGTCCGGCCGCATCAAGTTGCATGAGTTGGATGATTTCCCGCATGCACAGAGCGCAACGGCCGTCATAGAACAAAGTCAGTTGATGTGTTGACATAACGTTTATCAAGAACCTTTTTTATCTGTCAGTAGTCATGAATGCTTGTGCGCGACCTTTTTGGTGGCCGATGCTCAATGGATACCCCTAAATGACCCAAACTGGACTGTTCTGGTTCAATAATGATCTGCGATTGCATGATCAAACGGCACTTTGGCAATTAGCTAACCGGGTTGACCGTTTAGTATGCGTTTTTTGTATAGACCCTGAATGGCTTAAGCCCAATGGCCTGAATAGTCGAGCCATGGGGCAGCAGCGCTATCGGTTTTTGCTGGAATCCTTGGCTGATTTGCAAGAAGCACTGACCGATCTCGGTCAAACGCTTTTAGTGCTTGAGCAGCGACCTGTGGCGGCGATCAGTCAATTGATTGAACAGCATCAGATCAGCCATGTCGGCCGCAGCGCTCATCCCGGCATATACGAACAGCGACAGTGGGCGACTTTGCAGCGAAGCTTTCCCGGAACCCGGTTTCTGGAAACGGATACTTTCACTTTGTTTCACCGTGAAGACTTACCCTTTGCCATTGACGATTTGCCAAAAAGCTTCAGCCAGTTTCGCCGCAAGGTAGAGACGCTGCAGGTGCCTGCTGCACAAAAGGCAATGACTTATTTACCATCGCCGCCACCGCTTGAATTTACATCGATTCCGCAGCAGCAAGCAGCGTTGAATACGCTGTTCAAAGGCGGTGAGCGAGCGGCGTTGACACATCTTGGCAATTATTTTTCCAGCGAAGCTGCATCAAGCTATAAACAAACGCGGAATGCACTTGATGGCTGGCTTAATTCAACCCGTTTTTCGCCGTGGTTGGCCAATGGCAGTTTGTCGGCACGCTACATTCACAGTTGTCTGCGTCAATATGAACGTCTGCATGGGGCGAATGATTCAACGAAGTGGATTTTTGTTGAGTTGTTATGGCGAGAGTATTTTCAGTGGTATGCCATCCAACATGGCTATCGCTTGTTTACCCCGGCAGGTATCACGCAAAAACCGGTGCGTTGTTGTTTTTATCCTGAGCGTTATCAACGCTGGTGTCATGGCAATACGCCTTATCCACTGGTCAATGCCTTGATGCATGAGCTGAATGAAACCGGCTACATGAGTAATCGTGGTCGGCAGATTGTTGCCAGTGCCTTTATTCACGAGTTGCGCATGGACTGGCGCTATGGTGCTGCTTATTTTGAACAGCAACTGATTGACTACGATATGGCGTCCAACTGGGGTAACTGGCAGTACATTGCAGGTGTTGGTGCGGATCCGCGTGGTGGTCGACATTTCAATCTGGAAAAACAAACACGCGAGTATGATCCTGACGGCATCTTCATCAACAAGTGGCAGGGTGGCGAGGGCAATCAACCGCTGGATTCACTTGATGCTGCTGACTGGCCAATCATGCCGCCTCGCCCTCGTTCATGAAGCCCGTGGTCAATATTGTCTGGTTCAAGCGCGATCTGAGACTTGCCGATCATGAACCGCTTGAACAAGCTTGCCTGCAACAGGAGCCGGTGCTGCTTTTGTACATTTTCGAACCCATGCTGTTGAACGATGCTCACTATGATGAGCGACACTGGCGTTTTGTCTGGCAATCGCTGCAAGACATGCAGCAGCGGCTGGCAGCGTTCAATGCACAGTTGTGCATTGTTCAGGGGGATGTGTTGCAGGTGATGGCAGGGCTTAACGAAAAATACACTGTCCGGCGCATTTTCTCTTCTCAGGAAGTTGGATTGCTCAATACCTTTGAGCGTGATCGAAAGCTGGCGCAATGGTGTGAACAGCACGCCATTGACTGGCATGAAGCAAACTATGCAGGGGTGATCCGTGCGGCAAAGCATCGCCATGACTGGGATAAGGTCTGGCATGTGCGTATGCGAGCTCCCCAGCAACAGCCAAGCTTGACCAGTGCTCGTTTTGTCAGCATCCAGCAACAGTTCACACCTCCTGCATCATGGACAGGTGTCGATGCAAATATGCAAATTGGCGGTGAAACAGCAGCACTTGGGGTACTTGAGGATTTTTTTGCTGAACGAGGCCAACACTATCACCGACATATTTCATCACCCGAGCTAAGTCGTGACAGTTGCTCTCGGCTGTCGGCTTATCTTGCCTGGGGTAATTTGAGCATGCGGACGGTGTATCAGCGCTTACTCGAGGACTGGCATCGACCCGGCTGGCGCAGAGCGCTTGCAGCATTGGCGTCGAGATTGCACTGGCATTGTCACTTCATTCAAAAATTTGAAAGTGAAACGTCCATGCAACTGCGCCCCGTCAATCATGGATATATTGATTTTCCTTACCGTGACCGGGATGAATGTCAGCAGGATTTAATCGCCTGGAAATCTGGGCAAACCGGCTATCCACTGATTGATGCCTGTATGCGCTGTCTGCAACAAACCGGCTATCTGAATTTTCGCATGCGAGCGATGCTGGTGAGTTTTTTGTGTCATCACCTGAATATAGACTGGCGATTTGGCGTCGAGCATCTAGCGGCCTTGTTTCTCGACTTTGAACCGGGCATTCATTATCCGCAGTTTCAGATGCAGGCGGGCGTGACCGGCACCAATACCATTCGCATTTATAACCCGGTCAAGCAGTCCCAGGAACATGATGCACAAGGCGGCTTTATTCGTCGGTGGTGTCCGGAATTGTCTGCCTTGCCGGATGACTTGATTCATCAGCCCTGGCAAATGACCGAAATGGAGCAGTTGATGTGGAATGTGCTGCTCGGCGAAGACTACCCAAAGCCGATGGTTGATTTACAGGCCAGTGGCCGAGCTGCAAGAGAAAGGCTATGGTCGTATCGAAACCGGGCGGATGTCAGACAGGACAGCCAGCGAATTGTTCAGCGACATGTCCGCCCTGACCGTCGGCGATGAGCAATATCATTCGTTGTTGCCCTGCACTATAATCACCGGGACTGATTTTCTGCTGATAAAGGAATGTATATGTGGTTGCCCCTGGCTGCGGTAGTGCTGGGTCTGGTTCTGCTGGTTTGGAGTGCTGACAGGTTTGTCGATGGTGCCGCTGTAGTGGCACGTCATTTCAATATGCCGCCTTTGCTTATCGGCATGGTTATTCTCGGTTTTGGTACCTCTGCCCCTGAAATGGTGGTGTCTGCATTTGCCGCCGTGCAGGGAAACCCCGGTTTGGCACTGGGTAATGCCTATGGTTCCAATATTGCCAATATTGCCTTAATCATTGGTCTGGTTGCCTTTATCAGTCCTTTGCAAGTGCATTCGAATGTAGTTAAGCGCGAACTGCCAATTTTACTGGTCATTACCCTGTTTGCGGCGGTGCAACTGATCAACGGTCAGCTATCACGCTGGGATGCGCTGGCATTGCTGGTGGTGTTTGCCGGTTTGATGGTGTGGAGCGTCTGGCAGTCCAGACAATCTGGTGATGAACTTGCGCTGGAGATTGAATCAGAAATTGCAGCAGCAGAAAAAGTATCTGTCTCGTCGGCGCTGGCCTGGTTGCTGGCGGGATTGATGCTGTTGATCCTCAGCTCCAGAATGCTGGTCTGGGGCGCTGTCGAAACAGCAGAACTTGCCGGTGTCAGCGACCTGGTGATCGGTCTTACCGTGGTGGCAATTGGGACATCCTTGCCTGAACTCGCGTCTTCACTGGCAGCCTTGAGGAAGGGCGAACACGATATGGCGCTGGGCAATGTGATTGGTTCTAACCTGTTCAATACCCTCGTTGTTGTGGGCATAGCCGGTATGATTCATCCACTGGCAGTGCCATCCGAGGTTTTGACACGCGACATGCTGGTCACCGGCTTGTTAACGCTGTTGCTGTTTATTTTTGCTTACCGGAAAAAACGGCAAATTGGCCGCTGGCAAGGGCTGTTTTTCCTGTTGGCATTTGTCTCGTACACAAGTTACCTCATCATCAGTCAGATGGTCTGGTAGAGGACTTTTGTGATGCTCGAAGCACTTGAAATGCTCTGGCAACAATACAGCGATCTGTTATTAACGGTGAGCGGAAAAATATTGCTGGTGTTGCTGATCTTGTATGTCTGTTCGGTCATTTCCAGACTGATTCGACGTGCCTTCAGAAAAGCCAACTATCGATTGGGTGCTATCGATCCTCTGGTGGTTAGTCTGATCAGCTCAACGCTGGGCTATCTGGTGTTTGTGATCGGGATTCTGATCATTCTGGATATGTTCGGCTTTAATACCACCAGCATTATCGCTTTACTCGGTGCGGCCGGTCTGGCCATCGGACTGGCACTGCGCGATACACTGAGCAATATCGCCGCCGGGATTATGTTGTTATTTCTTCGGCCTTACCGCATTGACGATTTTATTGAATGTGGCGGTATCAGCGGCAGAGTCAAGGAAATTGGCCTGTTCACGACCATTTTACAAGCGCGTGATGGCTTATTTGTGTCCATACCTAATAGTCGCTTGTGGGGACAGCCATTGATCAATTTCACCCGCAATGGGCGGCGAAGAATGGAGATCAACATTGGTATTTCCTACAGTGATTCGATTGAAACAGCGATTGAGGCATTATTGAATATCGCCAGACAGCACCCGGATGTCATGGAAGATCCGGCACCACAGGCATTTGTCACCGAAATTGCTGATAGTGCTGTTAATCTGCAATTACGTGCCTGGGCACCGGTGGATGTATTTTGGGAGACTAGCTGGGCACTGACTAGAAGTGCCAAGGAAGCCATTGAAGCTGCGGGCTTAACTATTCCATTCCCACAACGTACTATCAGTATGAATCCGCCGGTGGCGGAGTTAAACCCGGTCGAGCCAGCGGAAAATCGGCGCTAGACCTACGTCACAAACAGGCAGAGTTGGCTGGCAATAGACACAAAGCGAGGGCACGATGCGACATTATAACGGTTTGATTGTATTGGCATTGCTGACCTTGTTAACCGCATGTGGCGAACAGCAGTCCACACCTGAACCTTCGCAATTACGTACAGTTCAGCTATATCAGGTCACCCAGCAATCATTTGCAGCAGAACGGCATTTTGTCGGTCAGGTGGATGCCGTCAGCACCGTTGATTTGGCCTTTCAGGTGGGAGGTAAACTTGAACGTTTGCCGGTGCAGCATGGACAAATTGTGCCCAGCGGTCAGTTGATTGCCGCTCTGGACCCGCAGGATTTCCAGCGTCAGGTGCGCGAAGCCCAGTTGCAGATGGAGCAGGCCCGCAAGGATTTGGAACGTGCCAGACCGTTACGCGAAAAGGGCTACGTCACACCCTCTGAACTTGATATGTTGCAGTCCGCTTATGATCTTGCCAACGTCACCGTAGAAAATGCCGAGCGTAACCTCTATTACGCGCGATTGCTGGCACCGTTTGATGCGCTGGTATCAAGACGACTGGTTGAGCAGTTCAGTAGTGTTCAGGCCGGAACACCGATTGTCAGGGTGCAAAATGTCAACGAGTTACGCGTGCATATTCACGTACCCGAGCAGCTGATTCAATCTTCTCTGGGGATTGAAAACTACGATATTTTTGCCGAGTTTGAAGAGGCTGGCCAACAGATACGTTATCCATTGACTTATCGGGAACATCAAACTGAAGTTGATGCAGTGACGCAAACCTATCAGGTCACTTTCACGTTGCCAATGCCGGAGAGTCTGACAGTGTTGCCTGGTATGACTCTCAGGGTTGTGGCAGCTTTGCGAGGTGAACGAATCGGACAAACAATGGTGATGATTCCGCTCAGTGCTTTGGATAGTCGTAATCCCAATGAGCTACGAGTCTGGATCTACAATCCTGACAGCGGTGAAGTACAGCCAACGGCTGTCAGCGTTGGTGAAATTCGTTCCGAGCAACTCGAAGTTCTGGATGGACTTTCAGGTGATGAGACCATCGTCATGGCAGGTCATGCCCATCTATACCCCGGTCAGCAGGTTAGACCTTTTCAGGGGTTTTAGATGAGTATTGCCGGCTATGCGATTGATCGACCTGTCAATATCTGGCTGCTGATCCTGCTTTGCCTGCTGGGTGGGCTGTGGGCATTGACCAGCATGGGACGGCTTGAAGATCCAGCCTTTACCCTTAAAACAGCCATCATTACCACAGAATATCCTGGTGCAACCGCTCAGGAAGTTGAATTGGAAGTGACCGAAACGCTGGAATCAGCCATTCAGCAGATGAGCCAGTTGGATAAAATTACCTCCAAGTCCATGCCGGGCGTCTCTGAAATCACCGTAGAAATCCAGGATCGCTATCAGGGCGCTGAAATCACCCAAATTTGGGACGAATTGCGACGCAAGGTTGGCGACAGCCGACATCAATTACCCGATGGCGCACATGCGCCGGTGATTAATGATGATTTTGGTGATGTCTTTGGTATTTTCTATGCGGTGACCGCACCTGGTTTCAGCGACCGTGAGCTTTTGGATTTGTCGCGGTTTCTGCGGCGTGAGTTATTGACGGTACCCGGTGTTGCCAAGGTGCAAACCGCGGCAGAGCAGGAGGAAACCATCTATGTGGATGTCTCCAACGAGCAACTCAGTTCTTTGGGCATCCCGATCCAGCTGATTCTCGATACCCTGCAGTCTGAAAATATCGTGGTTAGCAGCGGCGCGATTTCAATTGATGATCAGCGTATTCGGCTAGTGTCGCCTCCCGGCTTTGATACCGTGACCGATATTGCCAATCTGCGCATTGGCATGCCTGGTACGACCACTCAAATCAGTCTGATGGATGTCGCGACAGTCAGTCGCGAGCGAGCAGAAATTCCGTCACATATCATTCGCTTCAATGGAATGCAAGCCTTTACGCTGGCCATCGCCGCACATACCGATGCCAATATTGTCGAGGTAGGTCAAGCGGTTGATAAACGCCTGCAACAACTGTCATATCGAATACCTTTGGGCGTAGAGTTGCATCCCATCTATGAGCAGCACAAGGTGGTCGATGAGGCAATCAACAGCTTCATGGTCAGCCTGTTGTTATCAGTCTCAATCGTGGTATTGGTTTTGTGTCTGGCCATGGGCTGGCGACCCGGTCTGGTCGTCGGTTCCACCTTGCTGTTGACGGTAATGGGAACCTTGTTCTTCATGGGGGTGTTTGATATCGAGATGGAACGCATCTCGCTGGGCGCCCTGATTATCGCCATGGGCATGCTGGTGGATAATGCCATCGTGGTGGCAGAAGGCATGTTGATTAATATTCGCAAGGGTCTGTCTTCGAGGCAGGCCGCTGTTGAGGCCGCTGCCCGAACTCAGTTGCCACTCCTCGGAGCAACGGTTATCGGCATTATGGCCTTTGCCGGTATTGGCTTGTCGCCAGACAGTGTCGGTGAGTTTTTGTTTTCATTGTTTGCCGTTATCGGCATTTCCCTGCTGCTGAGTTGGGTGCTGGCCGTCACCGTCACGCCGTTGCTGGGGCATTATCTACTCAAAAAAGGCGGTGATGCACAGGATGAATCCAGTCTGTATTCAGGCAGTTTTTTCCGTGCATATCGCTGGCTGTTGATGAGTTCATTGCGTTATCGAACGCTGACAATTCTGTTGTTATTAACCCTGACAGGACTCAGTGTGGTCGGTTTTTCCCAGGTCAAACAGGCTTTTTTCCCGGCATCTAATACACCTTTGTTTTTTGTCAGTTATTACCTGCCGCAAGGCAGTGATATTCGTGCAACCAGCCGAGATATGGCGGAAGTTGAACAGCTGGTGATGGATATGCAAGGAGTGGAGTCGGTCAGCAGTTTTATTGGCCGTGGCGCTTCGCGTTTTATGTTGACCTATTCACCAGAGCAACCCAATAAGGCTTATGGCCATCTGATAGTCAGAACTGAGCATCGCTCACAGATCCCGCCGCTGATGCGACAGTTACGTGAAGTGCTGGCTGAGCGTTTTCCGGCTGCGGATGTGTACACAGAACAACTGATGTTTGGTCCGGGTGGTGGAGCCAAAATAGAAGCGCGAATCAGCGGCAGCGACCCGCAGGTATTAAGACAACTTGCAGAACAAGCCAGTGAAGTCTTTCGACAAAGCCCCGGTGTGACCGATGTGCGTCATGATTGGCGCGCCATGGAGCCGGTGATTCGACCTTTGTTCAATGAAGAGCGTGCTCGTGTTGCTGGCGTCAATCGCGAAGATTTGGCCGTGGCACTGGCTTTTGCTACATCAGGCATTCAAACCGGCAGCTATCGTGAAGGTGAAGAGCAAATTCCAGTGGTTGTCAGGCCGCCAGAACAAGAACGTCTAAAAATCGAACGCTTGTCTGATCGACAAATATGGAGTCAGGCTGAGCAGCGATATGTGCCAATGTTGCAGGTGGTCAGTGGTTTTGAGCTGGTATATGAAGATGCCCTGATTCATCGTCGAGATCGACAACGAACCATTACCGTGCAGGCTAACCCGGAAATCGGTCTGAATACTGAGCGGGTACTGGCCGGTTTGATGCCGCAGCTTGAAGCAATTGAACTGCCCGCTGGTTATCACCTGGAGTGGGGCGGTGAATATGAGAGTTCACGAGATGCTCAGAGCAGTCTTGGCGCACAGTTGCCCATCAGTTTTCTGGTGATGCTGATTATCAGTATTTTATTGTTTGGCAAATTGAGACAACCCCTCATTGTCTGGTTGATTGTGCCAATGTCCTTGTGTGGGGTGACGGCCGCTCTGCTGATCACTGATATGCCATTCACCTTTACGGCCTTGCTCGGTTTCCTGAGCTTGTCTGGCATGTTGATGAAGAACGCTATCGTATTGGTTGATGAGATTGATGATCGCCTGAAACAGTCAGATGAGGCGCTGCTGGCAATTCAACAGGCATGTGTCAGCCGGGTGAGGCCGGTGTTACTGGCCTCAGTGACCACCATACTGGGCATGTTGCCACTGTTGTGGGATGCATTTTTTGCCAGTATGGCGGTGACTATTATGGGTGGTCTGGCCTTTGCAACATTACTGTCGCTGATTGCAGCACCGGTGCTTTATGCCACGCTGATGCGCATTCCGGCCCGACGCTGACACTCAGACCAGTTTGGCCCAGAGGTCGTGTTCGTCGGCTTCTTCAAACTCAACCCGAACAATATCGCCCACTTTCAGGTGGGTGGCGTGGTCGATAAACACCTGCCCGTCAATTTCAGGTGCATCCGCCCGGCTGCGGCCAACCGCGCCTTCTTCGACCACTTCGTCGATGATGACCCAGTCTTGTTTGCCAACTTTTTGTTGGAGCCGTTGGGCACTGATCTGTGCCTGTTTTTCCATAAAGCGGGCAAGGCGTTGTTCTTTGACTGCTTCTGGCACCGGATCCGGTAAGTCATTGGCTACAGCACCATCGACCGGTGAATATTTAAAAGCACCGGCTTTGTCGAGTTGGGCAGCGTCGAGAAAGTCCAGCAGCTCTTCAAACTCCTGTTCGGTCTCACCTGGGAAACCCACGATAAAGGTACTGCGCAGGGTGATATCCGGGCAGATTGCGCGCCAGGCCTGAATGCGTTCCAGATTGTTTTGTGATGAGGCAGGGCGTTTCATCAATTTCAGAATTCGCGGGCTGGCATGTTGAAACGGAATATCCAGATAAGGCAGGATTTTGCCTTCGGCCATCAACGGTACCACATCATCGACATGTGGGTAGGGGTAAACATAGTGCATACGCACCCACACACCCAGCTCACCAAGTGCTACAGCAAGATCTTGAAAGCGTGTGGCGATCTCCTGACCCTGCCAGGGAAAGCTTTGGTATTTCAGATCCACCCCGTAGGCACTGGTATCCTGCGAGATCACCAATATTTCTTTGACGCCAGCATCTGCAAGGCGTTTGGCTTCGGCCACCACTTGATTGACCGGGCGACTGACCAGATCGCCACGCATTGAGGGAATAATGCAGAAAGTGCAGCGATGATTACAGCCTTCTGAAATTTTCAGGTAGGCATAATGACGTGGAGTTAACTTAATGCCCTCAGGTGGCACCAGACTAGTGAAGGGATCATGTACTGGCGGCAAATGTTTATGAACGGCGCTGACGACTTCTTCCAGTGCATGTGCGCCGGTGATTTCCAGCACTTGCGGATGTTTTTCACGGATCGTGTTATCGCGGCTACCAAGACAGCCAGTGACAATGACTTTACCATTATGCGCGATAGCTTCACCGATGCTTTCCAGTGATTCTTCGACCGCCGAATCGATAAAGCCGCAGGTGTTCACTACCACCAGATCGGCATCGTCGTAACTCGAGGAAATATCGTAACCTTCTGAACGTAGTTTGGTGATAATGCGTTCGCTGTCTACCAAAGCTTTGGGACATCCGAGACTGACAAAGCCGACTTGGGGCGTTTTCATGCGCTAATCCTGAAAATGAAGCGGCCAACAGTTTAGCGATTAATCAGGTTTTTCGCTATTTATATGACTTGGGCCTGAGCAACCGTCAGCTACGGTGACTGAGGATGCCGATTCAGATATCCAGTGTTTTGATTTTGACCCTGTCTCTGAAATCAGCGAGCTCATGACCGCTGAATAATTCAGTGCCGGGATGCATCACAGTGCCTGCGCCACATGCGATGCCATAGCGAAGCGCTGTCTGTGCTTGACCATCAAGACTGAAACCAGCCACCAGGCCGGCGACCATTGAATCACCGGCTCCGACAGTGGTGTTGACTGGCACCTTGAGCGCTTTTGCGTGATAACTGTTGTCAGGACCGACAATAATGGCACCCTCAGCACCGAGTGAGACACAGACATATTGCACACCATGATTCTGTATCTGACGGGCACTGTGTGCAATAGCTTCGCGCGTATTCAAGCGAACATTTAATAGCGTCTCAAGCTCGTATTTATTCGGTTTGATCAGAAAAGGTCTTGCTGCGATGGCTGACTTCAATACCACGCCATGGCTGTCTACCACCGCTTTCCCACCCTGAGCGTGAATGTTTTCAACCAGCTGTGCATAGAGACTGGTGGGTACATCTGGTTGTAAGGAACCGGTGAGAATGCCAAAGCCTTGTCCCGTTTGCTGCAAAAAATCCTCGGTGACTGATTCGAGTTGCCGAGGGCTGATTGGCGTGCCGGCATCGACGATTTGGAATTGATTGTGACTTTCAGTTTCGATGACTGTGCTGTTGATGCGGGTTTCGCCGTCCACCTGGTGATATGTGACGTTATTCAGTTGTTGCTGCAGCATCTGTTTGAGAATTTCGCCAACAGCGCCGGCGATGACACAGAAGGTCGTTGATTCGAATTTCATTCGCTGTAGCGCACGCCCTACATTGATTCCGTTGCCACCTGGGTCGTGCCTGGCAGCATCTGAGCGAGACTTTTGCTCTGGAATCAGTCTATTGACGTGATAAGTCACATCCAGCGCAGGATTCAGACATAGTGAGGTAATTTTGGCGGCTTCGCTTGTCATGAAACTGCTCCATTGTCAGGTTCGATATCAGTGTATGCGAATTACTCTTCGAATGACATCAGTCAGTAAATTAAGCCTGCTAAGATGTGCTTTGAATTTGTTTCAAAGGAAAGATTAATCATGGCAAAACCGTTGCATATTGCTGTGTTCAGTGCAAAACCATACGACGAGAAGTTTTTGTTGGCTGCCGCAACCGAATCAATGGTGATGTGTTGTTACAAAGTGGATTTAAACCCGATGACCGCCACCATGGCGCATGGTGTTGAAGCGGTAAGTGCCTTTGTGAATGATGATTTGTGCCGGGCCACACTGGAAACATTGGCTGCGGGCGGCACGCGCCTGATTGCCATGCGCTGTGCGGGCTACAACAATGTTGATTTGAACGCCGCTGCCGAACTGGGCATTCGAGTCGTCAATGTACCTGCCTATTCACCTTATGCCGTGGCTGAGCATACCATCAGCCTGATGCTGGCTCTCAGTCGTAATTTGCCCAGAGCCTTTAACCGCGTTCGTGATGGTAATTTTTCTCTGGACGGACTGCTCGGATTTGATTTTTATCAAAAAACCGTCGGCATTATTGGCGGCGGCAAGATTGGTCGATTGGTAGGCGAGCGTATGCTGGCATTTGGCTGCAAGGTGTTGGTGTTTGACCCATACAACGTTGAAGTCTGTGAGCAAATGGGCTTTGAAGTGGTCGATTTTGATCGACTGATTGCCGACAGTGACATCATCACGCTGCATTGTCCGCTGACACCTGAAACACGTTATCTGATTAATCACGATGCCATTGCCAAAATGAAGCGCGGAGTCATGTTGATCAATACCAGTCGTGGAGCATTGATGAACACCCGTGCCTTGCTGTCCGGACTCAAATCCGAATACATCGGTTATCTTGGCATCGACGTTTATGAACAAGAGGGCAGCTTGTTTTTTGAAGATCATTCCAACGAGATCATCAAAGACGATATTTTTGTCCGATTGACGACTTTTCCCAATGTAATTGTTACCGGCCATCAGGCGTACTTTACTCATGAAGCCCTGCGACATATTGCAGACACGACCGTTAACAGTATTGATGCCTTCATTCAGGGCGATGAGTTGATTCACGAAGTCAGGAGAAACCTTGCTGGATGATCTTTTCCGGCGCATCGAAAACTCGATGCCTGGATTCACCTTACGGCCACAGCAAAGAGCGATGAGTCAGTTTATCGCTGATTCTTTGCGCCGTCCGGCTGGACGCAAAGTCGCCATTGTTGAAGCGCCCACGGGTGTTGGTAAAACACTGGGCTATCTGACCGGGGCAATCCAGACTGCGCTTGAAAGTAAAAAATTACTGATCATCAGTACCGCCACAGTGAATTTGCAGCAACAGTTGATTCGCAAGGATTTACCGGCGTTTGTTGACTGCCTGCCCGAGCCTGTCAAATTTGTTCAAATCAAGGGCCGCAGGCGATATTTATGCCCCAGTAAATTGATTCAACATACCGATGCGCCTGAACAACAATTGTTGGAATTGTCGGTCGATGAGCGTTACACACAGGAAAAGCGCCGCCAACAGTCAAAATCGCTGCTGGAAGTTTGGCAATCAAATCGTTGGGATGGTGATAGAGATCACTATGAAGACAATATCGATCCGCAGCTTTGGCACGAAATCTCCACAGACTCTGAAGGTTGTATCGGCAAGCAATGTTCCCAGTTTCTCAGCTGTCCTTATTACCGGCTGCGTCGAGAAATGCAGGAAGCACAGATTGCCGTAGTCAATCACGATCTGGTGCTCAGTGATGCCGATTTGGGCGGTGGACTGGTACTTCCCAATCCGGAAGAGGCCATTTTTGTATTTGATGAAGCCCATAAACTGCCACAAAAAGCACTGGACCATGCGGCTAAAGCATTGGACTTCATTCAGCTTTACCAGACCGTAGAGCTGGCAGACAGTGTTTTGAAAAAAATCCCCGAGACACTGGCCATGCGTCAGCATGATTTTGGTTTTATGTTGATGGAGTTACGCCGGGATCTGCCTGCGGTGCTCAGTCTGTTACAGCAACTTGAGACTTTGTTAATCAGTGATCCTTTGGTTCAGTCGCTCATCAAAGGCGAGGTCAGCGAGCCACGGATCTTCTGGGACAGTCCTTTGACGCAAGCCATGCTGACACCCTGTACCGGCTTGTATCAGCATGCCAATACCATCTACAAGCATTATTCGCTGTTTGCCAAATGGCTCAAGGAAGCCCTGGAAAACAGGCAGATCATCAATCGTGTGGCAGAGCGAATCCTGCCGCAAATCGGCACTGTTCAAAATACTTTTGGTTATCTCATCGACTTTTTGAATTTGTTTTTGGATGAGGATCAGCCGGATCGTCCTCCTAATGTTCGCTGGATCGCCAGAACGGTCACCCAGAAGCAAGATACGTTGGTTGTGCATGCCGGGCCGATGTCGGCGGCGGGCTTTCTGGATCGCAGTTTATGGTCGCGAGCCTATGGTGTGGTGATGACTTCAGCCACCCTCAGAGGTATGGGATTATTTCGTCGTTTTCGCTCGGATGCAGGTTTACAGCGTTTTGATCAGCAACATTTTCTGGCGGTGGCATCACCTTTTGATTACGGCAATCAGGCGGTATTGGCCTTGCCGGCCATGCAAACTCTGCCGAATATTCAACCTGAGCTATGGCAGCGGGAAGTGGCCGGTATTTTGGGAAATATAATTGATCCAAAAGCAGCCACACTGGTTCTGTTTACAGCCAAGAGCACCATGGATGAAGTCTATCGGCGCTTGCCGCCGGTGCTGAGTCGGCAGATCTTGTTACAGGGAGATCAACGCTCTGCCAGAGAAATGGTCGCCGAACATATTCGACGTGTTGAAGCGGGGCAGGGCAGCATTATTTTTGGCATGGACAGTTTTGCCGAAGGGGTCGATCTGCCCGGTGATTTATGTACGCATGTCATCATCACAAAACTGCCTTTCCCCGTGTTTACCAGGCCGATTGAGCAGGCGCGTCAGGAGTGGATACTCAAACAGGGTGGTCAGCCGTTTATCAGCTTGTCCTTGCCTGCGGTCAGTATTCGATTGATTCAGGCCTGTGGCAGGTTATTACGTAAGGAAACCGACAGCGGTCGAATCACCATTCTGGATCGGCGATTGTTGACCAAGGCTTATGGCAAGCAACTACTTGAGCACTTGCCTGATTATCGACTGGATCTGCAATAAAAAAACCCGGTCGGTGACCGGGTTTTAAAGTGTTTTTTTGCTTTCTGCTTTATTCAGTACGGCTGGTGACTTCCAGCAGGTGGTAACCAAACTGGGTTTTGACCGGGCCTTGAACTGTTTTCACAGGTGCTGAAAACACCACCTTGTCGAATTCAGGCACCATCATGCCGGGGCCAAATTCACCCAAATCACCACCTTGAGCGCCTGACGGGCAGCTTGAGTATTCTTTGGCGATGTTGGCAAAATCCGCGCCTTGTTCGATTTCGCGTTTCAGTTCCAGGCAGATTTCTTCACTATCGACCAGAATGTGGCGTGCCGTTGCTTTGCTCATGATGACTCCCATATTGGAAAAAATTGATAAAGGATAGCAATTTGCTGATGTTCAGGCTAATTGTTGCACCAGTGCCTGTGCGGCTGCAGCAGATGAGGCCGGGTTCTGGCCGGTAATTAACTTGCCGTCAACACAAACGAAGGGGGCCCAATCATCGCCTTTTTGATAATTTGCACCCAGTGTTTGCAGAGAGGTTTCCAGCAAAAAGGGCACCACATCAGTCAGGCCAACCGCCGCTTCTTCACTGTTGGAGAAAGCAGTGACATGCCTGTCCTTTAACAAGGGCTGACCATTCAGTTGCACGTTGACCAGCACCGCCGGCGCATGACAGACCGCCGCGACCGGTTTGTCTGCACTGAGGAAGTTTTCGATAAGCTGGATTGAGTGCTTGTCGTTGATCAGATCCCAGAGCGGGCCATGACCACCGGGGTAGAAAACTGCGTCGTAGTCGTTTGCTTGAATATCTGACAGCTTCAATGTCGATGCCAGTGCTTTCTGCGCCTGTGGATCATCGGCAAACCTGCGAGTGTCATCGGTTTGAAAATCAGCCAGTTCGCTCTTGGGATCCAGAGGAGGTTGTCCGCCTTTGGGAGAGGCGAGCACGATGTCATGCCCCGCATCAAGAATCCTGTAGTAAGGCGCTGCAAACTCTTCCAGCCAGAAGCCAGTTTTTTCGCCCGTGTTACCCAGCCTGTCATGAGAGGTCAGAACAAAAAGAACTTTCACAGATAAACTCCTTTTGGTTATTTACACGCAGAATAAGGCTGTATGAATAACCTGCAAGTTCCTGTTAAAGCAATCAATCGGCGATGACTTTCCAGTGAATGTGCTCACCCGCGCGCATCGGAACCAGCGCCGACTCTGCAAACGGGTAGCTTTCCGGTACCTGCCAGCTTTGTTTGGTCAGTGTGATGCTGTCCTGATTGCGTGGCAGACCGTAAAAGTCAGCGCCATTGAAGCTGGCAAAGGCTTCCAGTTTGTCGAGTGCGCCCACGGACTCAAACACTTCAGCATAAAGTTCAATAGCTGCATGCGCACTGTAGATGCCAGCGCAGCCACACGAAGTTTCCTTGGTGTGTTGAGCATGAGGCGCACTGTCAGTGCCCAGGAAAAATTTTCGATGACCACTGGTAGCCGCCCGGATCAGCGCCTGCTGATGTGTGTTGCGTTTTAGAACTGGCAGGCAATAGTGATGAGGGCGTATACCACCAACCAGCATGTCATTTCTGTTCAACAATAAGTGATGCGGGGTAATGGTCGCTGCCACCTTATCGTGAGAGGCGTTGACAAACTGCACTGCATTTTCGGTTGTGATGTGTTCGAACACGACTTTCAATTCTGGAAACTGTCGCAGCAACGGGGACAAGATGCGTTCAATGAAAACCTTCTCCCGATCAAATACATCAATATCACTGTCGGTCACTTCACCATGTACCAGAAGTGGCATGCCGACTTTTTGCATGGCTTCCAGTGCATCACGACAATGTTGCAGATTGGTCACGCCAGCGTCTGAGTTGGTGGTGGCGCCTGCCGGATATAATTTGACCCCTTGGACAATGCCGCTTTCTTTCGCGCGGATGATTTCATCCGCGGAAGTATTATCAGTGAGATACAGCGTCATCAGTGGTTCGAATACGCTGCCTTGGGGCTTGGCACCCAGAATGCGCTGATAATAGGCCTGTGCCATTTCAGTTGTGGTTACAGGCGGGCGCAGATTAGGCATGATGATGGCCCGGCCAAAGTAGCGAGCAGTGTCGTAAACCGTGCGCACTAGTGCATCGTTGTCGCGAAGATGCAAATGCCAGTCATCCGGACGCGTAATGGTGAGTGTTGGTGTATTTGATGTAGTCATGGCTGCAAATTATGCCACAGCATTGCGATCACTCCGATAGTGGTTTTTTTGTGAACCGCTAACATGCTTGAAAAACGCGCTTTTTCTTGACCTGAAGTGGCATTACAAGTAACTTTACACGTTTGATATTTTGTTGGTTATATGACCGCGACTGAGAGGGGACGCAGGTGGAACTGAGTGGTGCCGAGATTCTGGTCCATTGTCTGAAAGACGAAGGGGTTGAGTATCTGTTTGGCTATCCGGGTGGTGCAGTGCTGCACATTTATGACGCACTGTACAATCAGGAAGACGTCAATCATATCCTCGTGCGTCACGAACAGGCAGCAACGCATGCTGCTGACGGATACGCACGAGCTACTGGCAAGCCCGGCGTCGTGCTGGTGACTTCTGGCCCTGGTGCAACCAATGCAGTCACTGGTATTGCAACCGCCTATATGGATTCTATTCCTATGGTTGTCATTACCGGTCAGGTGGCGACTGCCAATATCGGCAGCGATGCCTTTCAGGAAGTTGACTCTGTCGGTATTACCCGTCCTTGTGTCAAACATAACTTTCTGGTGAAAGATATTCATGATCTGGCCGAGACCATCAAGAAAGCCTTCTACGTGGCAACTACCGGTCGTCCCGGACCGGTAGTTGTTGACGTGCCCAAGGATATTACCGATCCGAATATCAAGATCCCGTATCACTATCCCAAGCAAGTCAACATGCGTTCCTACCAGCCGAAGGTAAAGGGACACCCGGGCCAAATCAAAAAGGCGGTGGATCTGTTACTGAGTGCCAAACGGCCGATGATTTATACCGGTGGCGGCGTTGTGCTAGGCAATGCGTCTGAGCAGTTACGCAAGTTTGTTCGTACATTGGGTTATCCAATTACCACGACACTGATGGGCCTGGGTTCATACCCTTGGAACGATCCGCAGTTTCTCGGCATGCTTGGAATGCACGGCACCTATGAAGCCAATATGGCCATGCATGATTGCGATGTGCTGATTGCGATTGGTGCTCGTTTTGATGATCGCGTGACAGGCAAGATTGCTGAATTCTGCCCGGATGCTGAAATTATTCATATCGATATCGATCCATCATCAATCTCTAAAACCATCACGGTTGATGTACCTATCGTGGGTAACGTTGCTGATGTGTTGGATGATATGAACAGCCAGCTTGAACTGAGCAGCAAGAAACCTAACAAAAAAGCGCTGGATCAATGGTGGAAGTTGATTGAGAGCTGGCGTGCCAAAAAGTGCATGTCCTACGATCGCAACAGCGACCAGATCAAACCGCAAGCTGTTATCGAAATCTTGCACGAAATCACCAAAGGTAATGCCTATGTGACTTCGGACGTAGGTCAGCATCAAATGTGGGCCGCGCAGTACTACGGTTTTGACAAACCTAACCGCTGGATTAACTCAGGTGGCCTGGGCACCATGGGCTTCGGTTTGCCTGCGGCCATGGGTGTTCAACTGGCATTTCCTGAGGAGACGGTTGTTTGTGTCACCGGTGAAGGCAGTATTCAAATGTGCATTCAGGAGCTGTCTACCTGCTTGCAATACGGACTGCCGGTGAAGATTGTGGCATTGAACAATCGCTATCTGGGCATGGTGCGCCAATGGCAGGAATTCTTCTATCAAAACCGCTACTCGCATTCCTACATGGAATCATTGCCTGATTTCGTCAAATTGACCGAGGCCTATGGTCACGTAGGTATTCGTATCGAAAGGGTAGAAGACTTACGTCCAGAAATGGAAAGAGCGTTTGCAATGAAAGATCGTCTGGTATTTTTGGATATCGTCACCGATCAAACTGAAAATGTTTATCCGATGATTGCACAGGGCAAAGCACACAACGATATGCACATGTCGCCTTACGCTGATTTACCTCAGGATCCAGAGCGGGAGTTATCTTGATGCGCCATATCATTTCTATCCTGATCGAAAACGAAGCAGGCGCATTGTCTCGTGTAGCCGGGCTGTTTTCTGCGCGTGGCTATAACATCGAATCTTTGACGGTAGCGCCTACAGAAGATCCTTCATTGTCACGCATGACAATTGTGACAACTGGTACTGACCGCATCATTGAGCAAATCACCAAGCAGCTCAACAAGCTGATTGATGTAGTGAAATTGATGGAGTTGAGCAGTGGATCACACATCGAGCGTGAAATGATGCTGATCAAAGTCAAAGCGGCGACCATGGCGCAGCGTGAAGATGTCAAGCGACTGGCAGATATCTTCCGTGGCCATATTATCGATGTGACCACCACGACTTACACAATTGAATTGACCGGCTCTGGACAAAAGCTGGACTCGTTCATTGAAGCGCTGGCTGAACACAAAATACTTGAAACCGTTCGCAGTGGCGTTTCCGGCATTGCGCGCGGTGAGAAAAGCCTGCAGATCTGATCTGTGTTTCACGGCAACCCTATTGAAAACCAAGGAATCTAATAATGAGTTTGAACATCTACTACGACAAAGACTGTGACCTGTCGATTATCCGCGGCATGAAAGTCGCTATCATCGGCTATGGTTCTCAAGGCCATGCGCATGCCTGCAACCTTAAAGATTCTGGTGTGGACGTAACGGTTGCCCTGCGTGCCGGTTCTTCTTCTATTGCCAAAGCACAAAGCGCTGGTTTGAACGTTTCTGACAACGTCGGTGAAGCGGTTAAATCTGCAGATTTAGTCATGGTACTGACACCGGATGAGTTCCAATCTCAGCTTTACAAAAACGAAATCGAACCAAACTTGAAACAAGGTGCGGTACTGGCCTTTGCTCACGGTTTCGCCATTGTTTACAACCAAATCGTACCGCGTAGTGACCTTGACGTTATCATGATCGCTCCGAAAGCACCGGGTCACACCGTGCGTAGCGAATTCACCAAAGGTGGCGGTATTCCAGATCTTATCGCTATTGAGCAAGATGCTTCTGGTAAAGCTAAAGCCGTTGCTTTGTCTTACGCCTCTGCCATCGGCGGTGGTCGTACTGGCATTATCGAAACCACTTTCCGTGATGAAACAGAAACCGATCTGTTTGGTGAACAAGCAGTATTGTGTGGTGGTGCGGTTGAACTGGTTAAAGCCGGTTTTGAAACCCTGGTCGAAGCCGGTTACGCGCCTGAAATGGCTTACTTCGAGTGTCTGCACGAGTTGAAGCTGATCGTTGACTTGATGTACGAAGGCGGTATCGCCAACATGAACTACTCGATTTCTAACAATGCCGAGTACGGTGAGTACGTCACAGGTCCAAAAGTCATCAACGAAGAAAGCCGTTGGGCAATGCGTGAAGCACTGAAAAACATCCAGGAAGGCAAGTACGCCAAGCAATTCATCCTGGAAGGGCAAAGTGGTTACCCAGAAATGACAGCAATGCGTCGCCTGAATGCAGAGCACCCAATTGAACAAACTGGTGCAAAACTGCGTGAAATGATGCCTTGGATCCAAAAAATCGTCGATAAGTCCAAAAACTGATCATCAAAGACGGGATCTAGCAGCGGGGATGGTTGTGCAAACAACCATCCCCGTTTTGTTTCGGTGGTTTGCAATGTCATAATGACACTACTGTATGTTGGAGCAATCTCAGGATGGTCAATCAGGACAAACAACAAAAACGCGGTATATATCTGTTACCCAATCTGTTCACAACAGCTGGGCTGTTTGCAGGGTTTTATGCCATTGTCGCGGCCATGAGAGGTGAGTTTAACGTAGCGGCCGTGGCAATTTTTGTCGCGATGATTATGGACGGTCTGGATGGCCGAATCGCGCGAATGACCAATACACAGAGTGCATTTGGGGCCGAATATGACAGCCTGTCTGACATGGTGGCATTTTGTCTGGCTCCGGCCCTGGTCATGTTTGAATGGGCATTGGCCGGATTGGGTAAGTTTGGCTGGATGGTGGCATTTATCTTTGCTGCATGCGGTGCATTGCGTCTGGCGCGTTTTAACACTCAGATCGGTATTGCGGATAAACGCTATTTTCAGGGATTACCAAGTCCAGCCGCCGCAGCCTGTATCGCCGGTTGGGTGTGGGCTGGAACCAGCAATGAACTGGATCCGGTATTACTGACTGCGGTGGCGATTCCGCTGACACTGGTTTGCGCTATTTTGATGGTGAGCACTGTCCGTTACCACAGTTTTAAAGAGCTGGATTTGCGCGGCAAAGTACCCTTTATGGTCATGCTGGTGCTGGTATTGGTCTTTGCGCTGATCGCCATCGATCCACCGCTTATCCTGTTCACTACCTTCTTTATCTATGCGATGTCTGGACCTGCCTTGACCCTGATAAAGCTGCGTCAGCATCGACAGGAAAGGGCACAGGCCAAAGAATCCAACCAATAATAAAAACAGATGTACGCAGCTTGGACAGAAAAAATTCGGTCTGAGACTTTAATTTGTGCACGATGACTACCAGATAACTTGCTGAAGATGATGGCAAAGCCGCCAGAACGGAGCTGATATGACAGATAAATTGATTATTTTTGACACCACATTGCGTGATGGCGAACAAAGCCCTGGTGCTTCCATGACCAAGGAGGAAAAAGTACGCATTGCCAAAGCGCTGGAGCGAATGCGTGTTGACGTGATTGAAGCCGGTTTTCCGATTGCGAGTATCGGTGATTTTGAAGCTGTTCAGGCGGTCGCTGCGGCAGTCAAGGACAGTCGGATTTGTGGACTTGCCCGGGCACTTGATGCTGATATTGACCGGGCGGGTGAAGCGCTGAAACCAGCCAATGCCTCACGTATTCATACCTTTATTGCTACCTCGCCGATTCATATGAAGATGAAGCTGCGAATGGAGCCAGAGCAAGTTATCGAGAATGCGGTAAAAGCAGTTAAAAGAGCGCGCCAATATACTGATGATGTTGAGTTTTCTCCTGAAGATGCCGGGCGAAGCGATCCGCAGTTTTTGTGCCGGGTGCTGGAAGCGGTCATTGATGCAGGTGCCTCGACTCTGAATATTCCTGATACGGTCGGTTACAACCTGCCGCATCAGTTTGGTGATCTCATCAAAATGCTGCGCAATACCATTCCCAACGCGGATAAGGCGATTTTTTCAGTACATTGTCACAATGATCTGGGGCTTGCCGTGGCAAATTCACTATCTGCTGTCATCAATGGTGCTCGGCAGGTTGAATGTACCATTAATGGCTTGGGTGAACGTGCCGGCAACGCGGCACTGGAAGAAGTCGTGATGGCAGTTCGGACCCGTCAGGATGTGTTTCCTTGTGACACTAATATCGACACTACTCAGATTGTGACTGCCTCAAGACTGGTTTCAGGCATTACAGGTTTTGCTGTGCAGCCCAACAAGGCCATTGTGGGCGTCAATGCGTTTGCTCATGAGTCGGGTATTCATCAGGATGGTGTTCTTAAAAGCCGTGAAACCTATGAAATCATGCGAGCAGAAGATGTGGGCTGGCATACCAACCGCATGGTGTTGGGTAAACATTCTGGTCGAAATGCTTTCCGTACTCGTTTACAGGAACTGGGCATTGAGCTTGAGTCTGAAGCAGAACTGAATGCCGCATTTACCCGCTTTAAAGAGCTGGCCGATAAAAAGCATGAAGTTTTTGATGAAGACTTGCAGGCGCTGATCAGCGACACTATCGACGTTGAAAATGAGCGTATTCGTCTGGTGTCACTGAAAGTGTGCAGTGAAACAGGTGAAACACCGGTAGCTTCGGTGACGCTTGCTTTTGATGATGACGAAGTGCACATCGAGATGTCGGGAAGTGGTCCGGTGGATGCCGTCTATAAAGCGATTGAGTCAATGGTGCAAAGTCATACCGAGTTGCAGTTGTATTCAGTCAACAACATCACCAGCGGTACCGATGCACAGGGCGAAGTCAATGTCCGGCTTGAAAAAGGTGGTCGTATTGTCAGCGGCCAGGGAGCGGATACCGACATTGTGATCGCTTCGGCCAAAGCTTACATCAATGCTTTAAACAAGATGTTGCTGCCAGCAGAACGGGCGCACCCGCAGGTTTGATATGTCACTGACCGCATCTCAGCTTTCAGCACTGGCGGCAATGAAAATTCCTGTCTGGCAGCAACGGACAGGCAACATTGAGACAGCTGGCCATCAGCCATCGGTGCAGCTCAGCAAAACGCTTGGCATTATGATGGAAGATGTTCAGCAAATGAGTGCTGCTGAGCAGCGTTTGTTTCAGGCGATCTTGATAGCGTTTCAGCTGAATCTTGCTGATTTGGAACAATTGACACCGGCTCATGCTTCGGCATTGCTCGGCTTGTCTGAGTCTCACTTTAGTCTGCTGATTATTGGGTCTTGTCCACAGGTGTTTTCTGAGGCAACGCCACTAAAATCGGGCGCACTTATGCTTGATAACGGTATCCGCTTGTTTGTCACTGATTCACTGTCGAATCTGCTTGCAACGCCAGCTCGCAAGGCACAGTTCTGGCAACAAGCTCAGGCCTGGCTTAGAGCAGGCACTGAATGAAAGATCTTGTCCGTCGACCAATGAATGAGGCGGATTTGGCTGAAGTGTTGCAAATTGAACGCAGCGCTAATCGCTTTCCCTGGTCGAAACAGAACTTTGCCGACTGTCTGAGCGGCAATTATCAATCATGGGTCTACCAGTTGCCGGACAGCATGGCAGGTTATCTCATCGTGCAGAATATTCTGGACGAGGCGCATCTGTTAAATATCTGTGTGCAGCCACAACAGCAGGGCAAAGGCATTGGTCGTTTCATGCTTGAGCAGATGATAAATGATGCACAGCAACGACAGGCAAAACTTATCGTATTGGAAGTCCGACGCTCCAATCATCGTGCTCAGCAACTTTATTTGCAGCAAGGTTTTAATGAGATGTCGATCCGGCGGGGCTATTATCCAGCGGAACAGGGCAGGGAAGACGCTGTGCTGATGGGCTTGGATCTCTCTTTGATGATGGATTTTGCTGAATGAATCAACCTGGTCTGACGCAGATGTTCAATACAGTAACTTATTGAAGTTAAATCCAGCTTATCACAACGTTGACGCTGAAACTGTCAGCCTGTGGAGCCACAGTCATTGTTCACGTTATCGTCACAGAGATGGTTTATAGTCGATCGAACTTGATATAGGCATTGCCGTCTACTAGACTAGTTGACTTATTTACTCGGTTATTTTCACTCAGGAGATTATCTATGGCTTTTGAATTGCCACCACTGCCTTACGCAAACAACGCACTCGAACCGCACATTTCTGCTGAAACCATCGAGTATCACTACGGCAAGCATCACCAAACCTACGTGACCAACCTGAACAATCTGGTTCCCGGCACTGAGTTTGAAGGTCAATCTCTGGAAGAAATCATCGTCAAATCAAGCGGTGGTATTTTCAATAATGCTGCCCAGATCTGGAACCATACATTCTACTGGAACGGCTTGACCCCTAACGGCACAGATGCTGTCAGTGGTGCCCTGGCCGATGCCATCAACGAAGCCTTTGGCTCTTTTGACGAGTTCAAAGCCAAATTTAGTCAGTCTGCCGCGACCAACTTTGGTTCTGGCTGGACCTGGCTGGTCAAAAATGCAGATGGCAAGCTTGAAATTGTCAACACCAGCAATGCTGGATGCCCACTGACTTCAGGTCAAACTCCGCTGCTGACATGCGATGTCTGGGAACATGCTTATTACATCGACTTCCGCAATGCACGACCAAAATATCTGGAAACATTCTGGAAACTGGTCAACTGGGACTTTGTGGCGGCCAACTTCGCTGGCTAATGCAAAACGTTCCTGTGGTTTTTGCCAAGTAAACAATTTCGTTATAAAATAACGGGTTTCGGGAAAATGGCAGTTTCGGAAGAAACTGCCATTTTTTGTTTGTCGTAGTTTGGTTTTGCAGTGTCGCCATTATCATGGCAGGGAGTGAAAGACATGACCGATTCAGTCATGCCCACCTACGGAAGACTTAATGTTTCTTTTGTGAAGGGTGAGGGAGCATGGTTAACCGACAGCAACGGTCAGCGCTATCTTGATGCGCTGAGTGGTATTGCTGTGTGCAATCTTGGTCACTGTCATCCTCGAGTAACCGCTGCGATTCAGGATCAGGCAAGCCAACTGATTCACACCTCGAATGTTTACCGCATCCCATTGCAAGAGCAACTGGCTGACAAGCTGGTTGAGATTTCAGGCATGGAGCAGGTGTTTTTCTGTAACTCCGGTGCCGAAGCCAACGAAGCGGCCATAAAACTGGTTCGAAAGTTTGGTCACGCCAAAGGGGTCAGCAAACCGGTCATTATTGTGATGGATGGCAGTTTTCACGGCCGGACCATGGCAACCCTGACTGCGACCGGTAACGCAAAAGTTCAAGCGGGTTTTGATCCGCTGGTTCCGGGTTTTGTTCGGGTGCCATATAACGATCTGGATGCTTTGAGAATGGCCATTGGTCATTGGCCAGAAGCCGTGGCTGTCATGCTTGAACCTGTTCAGGGCGAGGGTGGCATCAAGGTGCCTGACAGTGATTATCTGGCTTCAGTCAGGTCTATTTGCACCCAACGCAAACTATTGATGATTCTCGATGAAGTACAGACCGGCATAGGCAGAACAGGTAAGTGGTTTGCTTTCCAGCATGCTCAGGATGTGATCCCTGATGTGATGACACTGGCCAAGGGGCTTGGTAACGGAATGCCTATTGGAGCTTGTCTTGTCGCTGGTTCCGCAGTCGGCTTATTCCAACCGGGCAATCATGGCTCGACCTTTGGTGGTAACCCGCTTGCCTGTAGAGCAGCGCTGGCTGTGTTACAGACCATTGAAACTGAAAAGTTGATGGACAATGTCAATACACTGGGCGAGCAGATGTTCCAGGCCTTCAAAAAACGGCTGGATCAGCACGAAGGTGTTAAAGAAGTGCGTCACGCTGGATTCATGTTTGGTATTGAGCTGGCAGTGCCTTGTGGCGAGCTGGTTGGCCTGGCATTGGAAAAAGGTCTGTTGATTAACGTCACTTCTGAAAAAGTTATCCGTTTGCTGCCGCCGCTGATCATCAACGAAGCTGAAGCGATGCAAATCGTTGATCAGCTGAGTGATTTAGTTACCGAATTTCTGTCCACACGGACTGTTGTGAGCGTTGCCTGATAATGAGACATTTTTTAACACTGAAAGATCTCAGTGCGAGCGAGTTAAAGCAGCTGATTCACCGTGCTATTGAATTGAAAGCCATGCATCAGGCTGGAGAGCGCTATGAGCCGCTCAAAAACAAGGTGTTGGCGATGATTTTTGAAAAATCCTCAACACGCACTCGGGTATCCTTTGAATCTGCGATGCTGCAGTTTGGTGGTGGTTCGATTTTCCTGTCCCCTGATGATACGCAACTGGGAAGAGGTGAGCCGATAGAAGACTCGGCCAGAGTCATCTCCAGCATGGTGGATGCGGTTATGATTCGCACCTTTGAGCACAGCAAGGTCGAACGTTTTGCTCAATACTCTTCAGTGCCTGTGATTAACGCTTTGACTGACGATTATCATCCTTGTCAGTTACTGGCCGATATCCAGACCTACTATGAACAGCGTGGCGATATTGCCGGTAAAACGGTTGCCTGGATCGGTGATGGCAATAATATGTGTCATTCCTATATTAATGCTGCGGAACTGTTTGGCTTTAAGCTTAATATTGCAACGCCACCGGGCTATGAGCCCAAGCCTGAAATTGTGGCCGAAACTAAAGCTGAAATTGCATTGTTTCACCAGCCAGAACTGGCGGCTCGTGACGCTGATTTGATAGTGACTGATGTCTGGGCCAGCATGGGTCAGGAAGAAGAACAACGTAAGCGAGAGCAGGCCTTTGCGGCGTTTCAGGTCAATGACTCACTGATGCAGTTGGCCGCGCCAGATGCTCTGTTTATGCATTGCCTGCCTGCACACCGTGGTGAAGAAGTTTCTGCCAGTGTCATTGATGGTCAGCAAAGCGTGGTCTGGCAGGAAGCCGAAAATCGACTACATGCACAAAAAGCACTGCTGGAATTTTTGTGTGTCGACAATCCACAGTAAGTTTAAGATGTGAATGATTAAAAAAGCCGACTAACGTCGGCTTTTTTGTGTCGGTGTGCTACCGCGTTCATGAGCTTTAGCTTCATCCCAGAGTGAGTCCAGTGTTGCCAGGTCACAACTCTCCGGTGTTTTATTCAGTTTGTGCAATTGGTGCTCGATGTAATTGAATCGCCGGTAAAACTTATGGATTGATTGTTCCAGTGCCTGCTGCGGATCCACATTGAGATGCCGTGCCAGATTAGTCACTGCGAACAGTAGATCACCGATTTCATCGTGAAGGCGTGCCTGGTCATCGCTGTGGATTTCGGCGGCCACTTCATCCAGCTCTTCTTTAATTTTGGCGATGACGCCTGTGCTGTCCGGCCAGTCAAAACCAACGCTTGCCGCAGCGTTTTGCAAAGATACCGCATAATTCAAGGCTGGCTGAGTGCTATCTGCCTGTTGCAACAGTGAATTTTGCGTTGTGTTGTCGTGGTCTGTGTCTGTGCTGCGACTCATATTGCGGTCACCTTTGAAATGCCGAATTTAAGCAGCGTGCCGTCTAATCGCCACGTGTGAATTTGATGATATGGCGCCGGTCACGTTTGCTGGGACGACCTTTTTCGTGACGAAAACCCAAAGGCTCATTTTTAAGCTGTTGTTGAAGCAGTGTGCGCTTGGCAATGCTCTCTTCAGATTCTTGATATAACTGCTGGGCTTCGGTTGCAGGGCGACGCTGCATCTGTAATGAAAGCACCTGAATCGCATGCTCATAGGGCGGCTTTGAAACTGTGAGTTCATCGTTGATACGAATCGAGCGCCCCGGTTTTGCTCGCTGGCCGTTAACATGTACCTTACCGCCATTGATGGCTTCAACTGCAAGCGCTCTGGTCTTGTAGAAGCGAGCAGCCCAAAGCCATTTGTCCAGCCGTTGTGTTTCTTGATCAGCGTTGGCTTGTGCAGTTTTTTTCATCTATCCAGTTCAAAGTAGCGCCCCTTCGGAAAAGCTCAGAAGGGGCTCTGTGTCAGGCTTTACCCTGCAATTGCAACAGAATTGCCTCGTTTTCAAGCGTGGAAGTATCCTGAGTGATTTCCTCGCCTTTGGCAATTGTTCGTAACAAGCGACGCATGATTTTACCGGAACGGGTCTTGGGCAGGTTATCTGAATAGCGAATTTCATCCGGCTTGGCGATAGGCCCGATTTGCTCAGCCACCCAGGAGCGAAGTTCATTGGTCATCGCTTCATCAATGCCACCTTCAGGGCGCTCACCTTTGAGCACGACATAGGCAAATACCGATTCGCCTTTGACTTCGTGAGGTTTGCCGACCACGGCTGCTTCGGCCACAGCAGGATGTGCCACCAGTGCAGACTCAATTTCCATGGTGCCGAGTCGGTGCCCTGAAACGTTCAATACATCATCAATGCGTCCCATAATCCAGAAGTAGTTGTCTTCATCGCGGCGTGCACTGTCACCAGCCAGATAGAACCTCCCATCAAACATTGGCCAGTAAGTGCTCTTGTAACGTTCGTCATCCCCCCAGATCGTTTGCAACATGGACGGCCAGGGTTTGCGAATGACCAGATAACCACCCTGATGCGCATTGGTGATTTCATCGCCTTGTTCATTGACTACAGCAGCATCAATGCCCGGCAATGCCTGAGTACAGGAGCCGGGTTTGGTTACGGTTGCTGCCGGTACGGGGGCGATCATGTGAGCGCCAGTCTCAGTCTGCCACCAGGTATCGACAATCGGACAGCGAGATTCACCAATCACGGTGTGATACCACATCCAGGCTTCTGGATTGATAGGTTCACCGACTGTGCCCAATAAACGCAGTTTAGATAAATCGTAACGGGCAGGGATCTCATCGCCAGCTTTCATCAGTGCTCTGATTGCGGTTGGCGCGGTGTAGAAAATAGTCACGCCATGTCGAGCACAAACATCCCAGAATCTTCCGGCATCCGGAACAGTGGGCACACCTTCATAAACGATCATGGTGGCCCCGGTGGCCAGAGGTCCGTATGCAACATAGGTGTGGCCGGTAATCCAGCCGACATCAGCAGTGCACCAGAAAACATCTGAGCTTTGAATATCAAATACCCAGCGCATGGTGGTAATGGCGTTGAGCAAGTAGCCGCCACTGGAGTGTTGAATGCCTTTGGGTTTACCGGTTGAGCCTGAAGTGTAGAGCAGAAACAACGGATCAGTGGCATTGACGGGCTCAGCAGCACATTGTTGTGATTGGCCTTGTTCAGCGTCATGCCACCAGATGTCGCGACCGCTCTGCATGGCAATATCATGGCCGGTACGTTGGAAAACGATGACTTTCTCGACACTGCTGCAGCCTTTTGACAGTGCAACATCGGCGGTTTTTTTCAATTCAATAACTTTGCCGCCACGATGACCGCCATCAGCGGTAATCACAAGCCGGGCAGCGGTATCTTCGATGCGATCCTTCAGTGCTTCAGCGGAAAAGCCACCAAATACCACCGAGTGAATGGCACCAATCCGGGCACAGGCCTGCATCGCGACCACGGCCTCTGCAATCATCGGCATATATATAATGACGCGATCGCCTTTGTTAATGCCTTGGGCTTTCAGCGCATTGGCAAATTGGCAAACCATGGCGTGTAATTCACGGTAAGTGATGTGCCGGGTGTCTCCGGGCTCACCCTCAAAAATAATGGCTGTCTTGTCGCCAAGCTTGTCCAGATGTCTGTCCAGACAGTTGTAGGAAACATTCAGCTCGCCATCGGTAAACCAGCGAAAAAACGGTGCATTATCGCTGTTAAGTGTTTCAGTGAAAGGTTTGAACCAGTCAATTTCCTGTCGGGCGATGTTGGCCCAAAAGCCTCATGATCCTCAGCAGCCTGTTGATACAGTTGTTCGAGTTTGTTGGCAGTGATGCCGGCACGGTTTACAAATGCTGCATCGGGTGCAAACCGGCGATGTTCAAGCAGGGTGGATTCAATGTTTTCCTGAGCCATGTGGAAATACCTTTATCGTTCTTGTAATGAGTTGTTTGATCAAAACCTGACTTTGAAAATTACGCAATAAAAAACTCTCCCGCAAGCCAGGCTTGGGGGAGAGTCATTATGAAGCAGTGGTCTAGAAGAAACCCAGAGGGCTGGTACTGTAGCTGACCAGCAGGTTTTTGGTTTGCTGATAGTGATCCAGCATCATCTTGTGAGTTTCGCGACCAACACCAGATTTTTTGTAACCACCGAAGGCTGCGTGCGCAGGATAGTGATGGTAACAGTTGGTCCAAACGCGACCAGCCTGAATACCTCGTCCCATCCGGTAAGCCAGATTCATGTCGCGTGTCCACAGACCGGCACCCAGACCAAACTCGGTATCGTTGGCAATCGCCAGTGCTTCGGCTTCATCCTTGAAGGTTGTGACCGAGACAACCGGCCCAAAGATTTCCTCCTGGAAGATACGCATTTTGTTGTGGCCTTTCATCAAGGTCGGCTCGATGTAGTATCCCGAGTCAAACTCAGCGCCGAGCTGTTCAACATTACCGCCCATCAGCAATTGCGCGCCTTCCTGTTTACCGATTTCGACATAGCTCAAAATCTTCTCAAATTGTTCCTGAGACGCTTGTGCACCTACTTGAGTGTCGGTATCCAGCGGGTTGCCACGTTTGATTCGCTTGGCGCGCTCCATGACCACAGCAATGAAATCGTCGTAAATGCTTTCTTGAATGACTGCACGCGAAGGGCAGGTGCAGACTTCGCCCTGATTGAAAAAGGCCAGCACCAGGCCCTCGGCACACTTGTTAATGTAGTCTTCTTCCTGACGCATGATGTCTTCGAAGAATACGTTCGGTGACTTGCCGCCGAGCTCAACAGTTGATGGAATGATGTTGTCCGCAGCATATTTCATGATCAACGAGCCAACTGGAGTTGAACCTGTGAAGGCGATTTTGGCGATACGGGTGCTGGTTGCCAGTGCTTTACCTGCCTCGGCGCCAACGCCGTTGACGACATTGAGTACACCCGGTGGCAGCAAGTCCTCAATTAACTCGATCAGCTTGAGAATGGAGACGGGCGTTTGTTCTGCAGGCTTAAGCACGATGCAGTTACCGGCAGCCAGGGCAGGTGCCAGTTTCCAGGCGGCCATCAGCAACGGGAAGTTCCAGGGGATGATTTGACCGACAACACCCAAAGGCTCGTGGAAATGGTAGGCAACAGTGTTGTCATCGATTTCACCAATCGAACCTTCCTGTGCCCGGATACAACCCGCAAAATAGCGGAAGTGATCGGCTGACAATGGCACGTCAGCGTTGAGTGTTTCACGGACTGCCTTGCCGTTGTCCCAGGTTTCCGCAACAGCCAGCAATTCCAGGTTTGCTTCGATGCGATCAGCAATTTTCAGCAAAATGTTGCTGCGTTCCATGACGGACGTTCTGCCCCAGGCATCTTTGGCGGCGTGAGCAGCATCCAGGGCAAGGTTGATGTCTTCTTCGGTGGATTGCGGCACTTCACAGAACACCTGGCCGGTGACTGGTGTGACGTTAGGCATATAGCTGCCTTTGACGGGCGCTACCCATTGACCGTTAATGAAGTTCTCATAGCGTGATTTGAACGAAACGACGGCGCCGTCTGTTCCAGGTTTTGCGTATATCATAGGGTTCTCTCTCGGTTTTATGGTTATGTATAAAGGCTTTCAACCATGCAGAATAAAGCTGTGGCGTCTGACTATGCTTGACCTTGATTCCAGATTACTTGACTCAGAGTCCAGTTCAGTCTCAAAATCCAGAAACCGTCATCGACAGACAAACTGCCATGCAAATTGACAAATTACCGCTGGAAAAACGCCGGGAACGCAGAAACCTTCTGGTCGAGAACAAACTCACCTTCAACGGACCTGAAACGGAATTGAGTATTTACGACACTTATCGTTCAGCAAGTGGCGTAGGTTTGGATGCTCAACAGCTGTTGTTCTGTGGCATGGTGACCGGACGAAAGGTGATGCATGATTTTCGGCAACAGCAAGCAGAATTGTTTTTACCGCATGAGTCATATGTCATGCCGCCTGGTGAGTACGTGGAAATTGACTTTCCTGATGCAGATGAGCGCAATCCCACCACCTGCCTGACAATAGAAATCTCACGAGATCGCATCGAAAATATCTCGGAAAGAATGCGCGATCTGACTCGCCTGGATGCGGTCGACCACGACTGGGAATATCAGCCAAGAATCATTCACACGCACCATACCGACGAAACACAGCGCTTGTTGGAAAAACTGGTGATGCTGTTTACTGATAACCACCCCGACAAGGAAATCATGCTTGATCTGGGAGTGTCAGAACTGGTGATTCGCTTGCTTCGAGAACAGGGCAGGGAAGTCTTGCTCAGTTATTGTCATCAGGCGCCGGACAGCTCAGGCATTACTGCGGCTATCAGCTGTCTGGAAAAAAATCTGACGGCACCGCTGGACATTGATCAACTGTGCCGCAAGGCCTGCATGAGCCGCAGTCGATTGTATGTTGAGTTCAAAAAACAACTTGGCTGCACACCGGGCGAATTTCAACAGCAAATCAGGTTGAAATCCGCTGCGGATGCCATACGCAAAGGGCAGAGCATCACCGAAGCCTGTTACAACCATGGCTTTACCGATCTCAGTCATTTCAGCCGCCGCTTTAATCGGTTTTTCGGCTGTTCACCCAGCAATTTCAAGGCGAACAAGTCAGTTACGCACGACTAAAAAGCGGCTTTGCTTGAACCAGATCCGCCTCAGCCTGTCATAATAGGTGGAATCGCCCGGGCGCATCCCGGCCCGAAACTACTCAAACAGGCCCTATCCACATCTATGTTTTGCAACAGTTCTCGCCTCAATCCGCTAGCCGTTTTGGCGCTTATCATGTTGCTTTGTGCAGGATTGGCGAGTGCAGATTCGGCAACCCCAAGAATAGAAGTCAGCCTTGAAGGTGCCCCAGAGGGGCAAACAGATGCATTACTCAATGGCCTCGGCATCGTCAGGCAAAAAAACAGTGCGCGTTTGAGTGAAAGGCTGGTCAATCGCCTGCATTTACAGGCGATTGATGAATTGCAATCGATGCTTGAAGTCTACGGCTATTACCACGCCAGTATTGATGCCAGTCTTGAGCAGCAGGATGCATTATGGATCGCACGTTATGTGGTCTCTCTCGGTGAAACCGTGACTGTCGAACAGGTCAGCGTCAACATTACAGGTTCAGCCGAATCTGATCCCGCTTTCACACGACTCAAAGAAAACTTTCCAATAAGCCCTGGCGATAATTTCAGCCATGCTGCCTATGAATCTGCCAAACGGGATATTCTTCGACTAGCAGCTGAACGAGGCTATTTTGACGGTAGATTGACCAGACAAAGAGTTAATGTTGATCCTGAACAAAATTCGGCAAGTATTTATTTAGATTATGATTCTGGTCAAAGATACTATTTTGCAAAACCGCAATTTCCTAAGACAGTGGTCGGCGAATCGTTGCTTGAAAAGCTGACACCCTTTGAAGCGGGTGACCCATACGAAGCCAGCAAAGTATTGGCATTGCGTAACAACTTGAATAACAGCGGATACTTTGATGTCAGCTCAGTTCAGGCGCTGACAGATGAGCGTGCCGATGGGGAAGTTGATCTGGCCATTGAGCTGGAACCAACGGCAAAGCATCGTTACACCGCCGGCATTGGTTACGGAACCGATACAGGCGCTCGACTGGGTCTTGGTTGGGAAAACCGTTATGTTAATCAGCGAGGTCATCGATTGTCAGCCGATGCACGTCTGTCGCAAGTCACTAATCGCATTGGTACTGAGTACCTTATGCCATTTTGGAGTGAACGGATTAGCGCGGTAGGTATCACTTCTGAGCTCAAACAACAAAAAACTGATACCAGTGAAAGCCGTGCTTTTGCAATCGGTAGTTTTTACACCACCACGCGCTTCGGCTGGGATGAAACCGGCAATATTCGCTTGCTGAATGAGCGCTTCAAAATAGCCGACGATACCACCACATCCACCATTTTGATTCCGGGCATTACCTGGAGTCGAACCTGGGCTGATGACACGCTCTACAGCCGCCGTGGCGCAAGCCTGTCGTTGAGTCTTTCAGGCGCATCGGAATCCTTGTTATCGGATATCACTTTTGGTCAGGTCATTGTCAGAGGCAAACTGATTCGCGGCTTGGGTGAGCGCGGTCGATTTATCACACGAGGCACCGTCGGTGCGACCGAGGTGAATGATTTTGATCGTTTACCAAGCTCTTTACGATTCTTTGCCGGTGGCGATAGCAGTATCCGTGGTTTTGACTTTGAATCACTGGGACCGACAGACAGAAACGATGAAGTTGTTGGTGGACGTTATCTTGCCGTGGGTAGTGTCGAATACGAACACATGTTCTTGCAGAACTGGGGCGGCGCTTTGTTCACGGACTTTGGTAATGCCTTCAACAGTTGGAGCGACCCCATCGAATACAGTGTGGGTGTCGGCGTACGCTGGCGTTCCCCAGTTGGACTCATTCGTGTGGATATTGCCAGAGGCATTTCTGCTGATAACAAGCCATTTGGCTTTCACATTGTCATAGGGCCGGATTTTTAATGAAACGTGCACTGAAACTGGCGTTTTTTGCTGTATTGGTGAGCGTTGCGCTGATAGCGATGGCGATCACCTGGGTGATGACTACAAGCTCAGGCTTTCAATACGCGATTGAAACTGTAGAGCGGTTTGTCCCTGAACTGAAAATCGGTAAAGCAGAGGGTCGTCTGGCAAGTGCTTTTTCCCTTGAAGAGATTCGCTACGCCGCTGAAGCGGGGCCTTTGGTCGAAATTGCCAGCGTTCAGATGCGTTGGCAATCTATGGCGCTTCTGCGCGGTAAGGCAAAAATAACTGAACTTGCAATCAACGATCTGCACATCATCGATCGTGAAACACCAGCTACTCAAACTGACGACTCTGAGCCTGTCGAAATTTCCTTGCCGGTGGCCATCGAAATCGAATCATTGCGACTGGAAGGACTTAATTTCACCTCAGTGGAGGGGGATGTCGTTGTCATACTCAATCGACTGAGCAGCCAATTGCATCTACGTCATTCGACCTTGTCATTGGATTCGTTGACAGTCGAGCGCGATGAACTGCAATTGCAACTGGCAGGTGCGGTTGACATCAACCCGCCGTATTCAATGCAACTTGGCACGGATATCAATGTGCAATTGCCGGACTTACCTACACTGGGCTTCAACGGAAGCATTGAAGGTGACACCACTTTACTGCGTGTTCAGCAAAACAGTCGCCCACCATTAGAGGCACAGTTGGATGTTGAATTATCCGAACTGTTGGGGCAGCTTGGCTGGCAAATTGAGTTAGCCGGTGGGCAATGGCAAGTCGCCGACTTTGTTGACGAGCAGACAGCTCAGATCAGTGCATTAAAGTTGTCTGCCAATGGCGGTCTGGAGTCGATTGACGGCACACTGCAATTTAATTTGATCGAGGTGGGCTTGCCGGAACTGGCATTGGCAGCAGACTTTTCCAGTAGCGGTTTTGATGACTGGATGGTCGATATCCGCGCCGGCATTGATGGCAGGAGTGAACTGAATCTTGCCGGGCAAATCAATGCCGTGCTGACCGGGAAGCCTGATTTCGATGTCGCTGGCGATTGGTCAAATATCATCTGGCCATACGACGATGCTGATTTGTTAGTGAAGGACAGTCAGGGCAGTTTTTCACTGGCAGGTGATTTGGATGAGTTGCTGATAGAGTTGAGCGCGCAAGCTGAACTTCGTGGTGATGAGCTGATACCTGACCAGCAACTTCAGCTGGACAGTCGAATTCAAGCAAGTCCGAATCATGCAGTAATTGAACAGCTCGAATTAGCCAGTGATATCGGACGTTTGTCTGCTGAAGGACGTGTTGATTGGGCGGATCAACTTTATTTATTGCTGGATAGCCAGTGGCAGGAGATTAGCATTCCCGAAGGGCTGGCCCCTGTTAGCATTCGCAGTCCGCAAGGTAATCTTCAATTGCGCGGGGATGAAAGCGAGTTTGTGCTCAATAGTGAAATGTCGCTGGAGGTTGATCAACAGCCCTTGCAGCTGACGCTCAATGGAGATGGCGATCAGTCAGGCTTTGAACGATTTGAGCTGCTAATACGCCATGCAGGCGCCAGGGCAGGTTTTACCGGAGCTATCACCTGGCAAGATTTCATTAGCGTTGCCGGTGACTTGACGCTCAAAGACTTTAATCCCGGTATCCTGCTGGCAGATTGGCAGGGGCGTCTTGATGGTCAAGGGCAGCTCGGCTTTCAGCTTGAGGATGATGACATTCAACTGACAGCAAATAATCTGCGGATCGAAGGTGTGCTTAGAGACTTGCCGGTGTTGCTACAGAGCGAACTGAGTTACCTGAATTCAGCCTTGGATGTGCCTATGCTGGTCTTGTCCAGCGGTGCTTCATCATTACAAGTCAAGGGCAAAATGACGGATGTGCTGGCTTTTGAGTGGCAACTGGATTCCCCCGATCTGAGCAATTTCTATCCGGAACTGGCTGGTCAGTTATCGGCTAACGGTGTGTTGACTGGTCACACAGAAAAGCCCGATATCACAGCACAGCTTCAGGGACAGGCATTAAGCTGGCAACAATATTCGCTCGGACAGTTGACTGCCGATATCAGCGTGCGTGAGGGTGGCGATGGCCGTCTGCAAATCAGCACGCAGTTGGATAGCGTCATGCTGGACGAGTTCGTGCTGGAACAATTATCGCTCGAGCTTTCAGGGGCGCTTGATGATCATGCACTGTTGATCAAGGCAAAAGCCGAGTACATAGAGCTCGACAGTCTTTTTGTTGGTGCCTTGCACGATGAGGTCTGGCAAGGAAATATCAAACGACTCAGCTCTGATAGCGACATCAGTGCCTCTGGCAACTCTCCGAGACCGGAAATCTAATGCTTTCAGC
>NZ_APHR01000025.1 GCF_000349205.1 Methylophaga lonarensis MPL
AGATTGAGAATACGTCTTCAATCGGCATCAGGAACGCGCCATCAATCGCACGCTCTGGTTCTGGGAAGTAGCTGTCCATCGCTTCGGTCAGACGCATGATAGATGGCACACCAATTTCGCTGGTGTCACCTTCCAGGGCTTTCAGTGCGCTACCAACGATGATTGGCGTGTCGTCACCTGGGAAGTCATAGCTGTCCAGCAACTCACGTACTTCCATCTCGACCAGTTCAATCAGTTCAGCATCGTCAACCATGTCCGCTTTGTTCAGGAACACGACGATGTAAGGAACGCCTACCTGACGTGACAGCAGAATGTGCTCACGGGTTTGTGGCATCGGACCGTCAGCTGCGTTGACTACCAGAATTGCACCGTCCATTTGTGCTGCACCGGTGATCATGTTTTTGACATAGTCAGCATGGCCTGGGCAGTCAACGTGGGCATAGTGGCGGTTGGCAGTTTCGTATTCTACGTGTGCTGTAGAAATGGTAATGCCACGCTCTCTTTCTTCTGGTGCGTTATCAATATCCGCGTAATCCTTGAACGTACCACCTTGAAGCTCTGCCATTACTTTGGTAATCGCCGCTGTCAATGTGGTTTTACCATGGTCAACGTGACCAATGGTGCCCACGTTGACGTGGGGTTTCGTTCTTTCAAATTTTTCCTTGGACATTCTCGTCTACCTCAAAGTTAACTGTGTTTTATCTAGACTTGTTAATGATCGCTTCTGCAACGTTGGTTGGTATTTCACTGTAGCGAGCAAACTCCATTGAGTAGGTTGCTCGCCCCTGTGTTGCAGAACGCAAATCTGTCGCGTAACCAAACATTTCTGCCAGAGGCACTTCTGCCTTAATAATCTTGCCGCTGGGTGCGTCATCCATTCCGTTTACAAGGCCACGGCGGCGATTCAAATCACCCATGACATCACCCATGTAATCTTCCGGCGTCACGACTTCGATCTTCATGATCGGCTCCAACAACGCGGGATTTGCTTCCAGGGCACCATTTCTGAAACCCATGGAACCTGCCACCTTGAAAGCCATCTCGTTGGAATCAACATCATGGTATGAGCCGTCGAACAGCGTTACCTTGACATCTTCCACAGGGTAGCCGGCTATTACACCATTTTTCATCTGCTCTTGTACACCCTTATCTACAGATGAAATATATTCTTTTGGTACCGAACCGCCGACTGTGGCATTTTCAAAGGCGTAGCCGCTACCTGCGGGGAGTGGTTCGATTCTTAACCAAACATGACCATATTGACCACGACCACCACTTTGGCGCACAAACTTGCCTTCGGCTTCGACAGTTTTGCGAATGGTTTCACGATAAGCAACCTGTGGCGCACCGACATTGGCATCAACACCGAACTCACGTTTCATTCGGTCGATGATGATGTCCAGATGAAGTTCGCCCATCCCGGCAATAATCGTTTGTGCAGACTCCTCGTCAGTACTGACTCTGAACGATGGATCTTCTTTAGCAAGCTTGCCAAGCGCGACGCTCATTTTCTCTTGGTCGGCTTTTGTACGCGGCTCAATTGCAACTGAGATAACCGGATCTGGAAAATCCATTTTTTCAAGCGTGATAAGCGCTGCTGGATCACACAGTGTGTCGCCGGTAGTGGTGTCTTTCAGGCCAATGGCGGCAGCGATATCACCAGCACGCACTTCTGAAATCTCTTCACGGCTGTTGGCATGCATTTGCACCAGGCGGCCAATACGTTCTTTTTTGCCTTTGACTGGATTGAACACCGCATCGCCTGACTTGAGTACACCAGAATAGACCCGGAAAAATGTCAGGCTGCCGACAAATGAATCCGTGGCAATTTTGAACGCCAGTGCAGCGAAGGGTTGATCGTCGTCTGCCTCGCGTGTTTCGAGCACGTTGTTATCGACATCGACCAGACCTTTGATGGCAGGGACTTCCGTTGGTGAGGGTAAATACTCAACCACAGCATCGAGCACCGCCTGTACACCTTTGTTCTTAAATGCTGAACCACAAAAGGCAGGCACAATCTCTGTACTAATTGCTTGCTGGCGAATGCCAGATTTGATCTGTTCTGATGTCAGTTCGCCTGTTTCGAGGTATTGATTCATCAGTTCTTCATTGGCTTCAGCAGCAGCCTCTACCAGCTGTTCGTGATATTGCTGACACAGCTCGAGCATGTCTGCCGGGATCTCGGTTGCCTCATACGTGGCACCCATATCATCCGCATTCCAGTAGATCGCTTGCATTCTGACTAGATCGACCACGCCTGAGAAGGTGTCTTCAGAACCGATGGGTAGCTGCATCACAACAGGGCGTGCGCCGAGACGATCCTTGATTTGTCCTACAACGCGCAAAAAATCTGCACCTTGTCTGTCCATTTTGTTGACAAAAGCGAGGCGTGGTACGTGATATTTGTTGGCTTGACGCCATACCGTTTCGGATTGGGGCTCGACGCCGCCGACAGCACAGAAGACTGCTACAGCGCCATCAAGCACTCTCAAGGAACGTTCTACTTCAATTGTGAAGTCAACGTGACCAGGGGTGTCAATGATGTTAATACGGTGTTGAGGAAATTGTTGATCCATACCAGACCAGAAGCAGGTGGTCGCCGCAGAAGTGATGGTAATACCACGTTCCTGCTCTTGTTCCATCCAGTCCATAGTCGCTGCGCCATCGTGCACTTCACCGATCTTGTGCGATATGCCGGTGTAAAACAGCACGCGCTCAGTCGTCGTGGTTTTACCCGCGTCGATATGCGCCATAATGCCGATATTCCGGTATCGATTAATAGGTGTCGAACGTGCCACAGCTGGTACTCTTAAAAATCAACAATGTTAAAGAACAAAAAAGCTTGCCTGACAGGGCCAGGCAAGCGGTACTACATATACTTTAGAAGCGGAAGTGCGAGAACGCCTTGTTAGCTTCAGCCATGCGGTGTGTATCTTCTTTCTTCTTGACGGCAGTGCCTTTGCCTTCATAGGCGTCTGACAGTTCACCAGCCAGTCTCATGCCCATGGATTTTTCACCACGTTTGCGAGCAGCGTCAACCAGCCATCTCATTGCCAGAGCAACGCGACGTTCAGGACGAACTTCAACAGGCACCTGGTATGTGGCACCACCAACACGACGAGATTTAACTTCTACCATCGGGCTGATGTTTTCGATAGCTTTCTGGAAAATATCCAGACCATTTGCGCCTTTGCTCTCAGCAACACTGTCAAGGGCACCGTAGGTGATCTTTTCTGCAACAGACTTTTTACCATCTTTCATGATGACGTTTACAAACTTGGCAAGGCCAATGTTGTTAAACTTCGGATCTGGCAAAACTTCACGTTTGGCGACAACTCTTCTTCTTGGCATTTCTGTTTCCTAACTATATTCGTTGGACGCTAGGGCGTCTATTAGCCTTTAGGTCGCTTAGCACCGTATTTAGAACGGCCTTGACGACGAGCAGCAACACCTGAAGTATCAAGCGCGCCACGAACTGTGTGATAACGAACACCAGGCAAATCTTTTACACGACCACCGCGAATCAGAACCACGCTGTGCTCTTGCAGGTTATGGCCTTCACCACCGATGTATGAAGTCACTTCGAAGCCATTGGTCAAACGTACACGAGCAACTTTACGCATCGCAGAGTTTGGTTTTTTTGGCGTTGTTGTATAAACACGTGTGCATACGCCACGTCTCTGTGGACAGGCTTGCAATGCAGGTACGTTGTTCTTTTTCTTCTGGCGTAAACGTGGTTTACGAACCAGCTGATTAATTGTTGCCATTAAATAGTCCCACACATATTTCTAGGTACGGTATTCAGCGGCCTTGAACCAACCACTTTACCAGTAAAAATCGGGCGCCCAAGTGGGAGCCCGACAAAGAAGAGGAATTTTACATGGTTGTAAAGTTCTTCGTCAAGGCCTTTTAGCCGGCCTCGTTGACAGATTCCTCACTGTTTTCAATTACATCAGTAATTGTTTCAGCAACAGGTGTCACCGCTGATGCAGACTCAAGACGCTTGCGTTGACGCTCCTTGTGGTAAGCCAAGCCTGTTCCTGCCGGAATCAAGCGGCCTACGATTACGTTCTCTTTCAAACCACGCAGATTGTCACGCTTGCCTGTGACCGCAGCATCAGTCAGTACGCGCGTAGTTTCCTGGAACGATGCGGCAGAGATAAACGACTCAGTTGCCAATGATGCTTTGGTAATACCCAACAACAGCGGTGTGTAGAGTGCTTCTGCTTTCTCTTTCGCGCGCATTTCATCGTTGGCTTCCAGGACTCGGTCGAACTCTACCTGCTCACCTTTCAGGAAGCGGGTATCACCTGGCGCATCAATTTCTACCTTACGCAGCATTTGTCTAACGATAACCTCAATGTGCTTATCGTTAATTTTTACGCCTTGCAGGCGGTAAACTTCCTGTACCTCACTGACCATGTAGTTGGCCAGCGCCAGGACACCTTTCAAACGTAAAATGTCATGCGGATCTTCTGGACCATCAACGATCATTTCACCCTTTTCGATGTGCTCGCCTTCAAATACCGAGACATGACGCCACTTCGGAATCAGCTCCTCATGTGGTTCACCCTCTTTCGGCGTGATGATAAGGCGTTGCTTACCTTTAGTTTCCTTGCCAAAGCTAATAGTACCGCTGATTTCTGCCATCAAGGCAGGATCTTTTGGTTTACGCGCTTCGAACAGGTCAGCAACGCGTGGCAAACCACCGGTGATGTCACGAGTCTTACTGCTTTCCTGAGGAATCCGCGCCAGAATGTCACCGATACCGACGGTTGTGCCATCAGTGACACGTACAATCGCACCACCTGGCAAGAAGTATTGCGCAGGGATATCGGTACCAACGATGAACACATCGTTGCCACTTTCATCAACCAACTTAACCATTGGCCGCATATCCTTGGCAGCAGAACTACGCTGTTTCGGTTCACGAATGATCAAACTGGTCAGACCCGTTACTTCGTCAACTTGTTTGTCGACGGTGACACCTTCGACAAGATCACTCAGTTGAACACGACCCGCAACCTCAGTTACAACCGGGTGAGTATGCGGATCCCAGTTCGCCACAACTTGACCGGCTTCAACTGCCTGGTTGTCTGCAGCTGAAATTTCAGCACCGTATGGGATCTTGTAACGTTCCCGCTCACGACCGTTTTCATCAATCAGGTGCAGCTCACCTGAACGTGATACCGCGATAAATTTACCGGCACTGTTTTGTACTGACTTAATGTTGTGATAACGGATATTACCCTTGAACTTCAACACAACCGAGTTATCTGCAGCGGTTCTTGATGCCGCACCACCAATGTGGAAGGTACGCATGGTCAGCTGAGTACCCGGTTCACCGATAGACTGGGCAGCGATAACACCGACTGCTTCACCCACGTTGATTCGGTGGCCGCGACCCAAGTCACGTCCATAACAGGCGCTACATACCCCGTAGCGAGACTCACAGGTAATTGCACTGCGAACCATGACTTCATCGATACCTTCACGTTCCAGCTTGCTGACTGAAGCCTCATCAATCATCAAGCCTGCTGGCAGCACCAGCTCACCTGCTGCGTTGAGCACATCTTCGGCAACCACACGGCCAAGCACGCGCTCACCAAGTGGTTCAACCACATCACCACCTTCAATGATCGGTGACATGTTGATACCTTTGGTGGTGCCGCAGTCTTCTTCAACAACTACAAGGTCTTGTGATACGTCGACCAGACGACGAGTCAGGTAACCTGAGTTGGCAGTTTTCAATGCGGTATCAGCCAGACCCTTACGAGCACCGTGAGTAGAGATGAAGTACTGGAGTACGTCGAGACCTTCACGGAAGTTCGCCGTGATCGGTGTTTCGATGATCGAACCATCTGGTTTGGCCATCAAGCCACGCATACCGGCCAACTGACGAATCTGAGCGGCACTACCACGAGCGCCCGAATCCGCCATCATGTAGATGGAGTTCATCGATTGCTGCTCGACTTCATTGCCATTGCTGTCAGTAATGATGTCCTTACCAATGCCTTCCATCATCGCTTTAGCGATCTGATCATTGGTACGTGACCAGATATCGATGATTTTGTTGTATCGCTCACCATCGGTCACCAGACCTGAAGCGTATTGACGAGCAATTTCTTCGACTTCCGCTTCCGCTTTAGCCAGGATGTCAGTTTTCGCAACTGGAATCACCATATCGTCAGCACCCACAGAAGCACCTGACATGGTTGCTTGTGCAAAGCCAAGGTACATCAGCTGGTCGGCGAAAATAACGGTGTCTTTCAGGCCTAATCTGCGGTAGCAGGTATTGATCAGATCACCAATTGCTTTCTTGGTCATGGTGCGATCAACAACGGCAAACGGCAGACCTTTAGGCACGATACTGAACAGAATTGCACGTCCAACAGTCGTTTCAACCCGAATTCTGCGGTTTTGTTCCGGCTCTGGGCGAGTAACATCTGTTTCGTCAATACGAACGGTCACACGGGCATGCAAAGAAACGGCTTTGTTGTCGTATGCGCGACGTAATTCAGAGATATCCGCATAGTGACTGCCTTCACCTTTTTCGTTTTGCAGCTCACGGGTCATGTAGTAAAGACCCAAGACTACGTCCTGTGAAGGAATAATGATTGGCTCACCATTGGCAGGTGACAGGATGTTGTTGGTTGCCATCATCAAAGAGCGCGCTTCCAACTGTGCTTCCAGTGACAATGGTACGTGAACGGCCATTTGGTCACCGTCAAAGTCGGCGTTGTAGGCAGCACACACAAGTGGATGCAACTGAATCGCCTTGCCTTCAATCAACAGTGGTTCAAAGGCTTGAATACCCAGCCTGTGCAACGTTGGTGCACGGTTAAGCATGACTGGATGCTCACGAATGACTTCTTCAAGGATATCCCAAACCTCTGGGCCTTCACGCTCAACCATTTTTTTGGCAGCTTTGATAGTGGTTGCAAGACCGCTATGCTCAAGTTTTCCGTAGATAAATGGTTTGAACAGTTCGAGTGCCATTTTTTTCGGCAGACCGCACTGATGCAATTTCAGGTAAGGTCCTACCACAATTACCGAACGGCCTGAATAGTCGACGCGTTTACCCAGCAGGTTTTGACGGAAACGACCTTGTTTACCCTTGATCATATCGGCCAGTGATTTCAACGGCATACGGTTGGTGCCGGTAATCGCACGTCCACGGCGGCCGTTATCAAGCAGCGCATCTACAGATTCCTGCAACATGCGCTTCTCGTTACGCACGATGATATCTGGTGCGTTGAGGTCCAGCAGGCGCTTGAGACGGTTATTACGGTTAATGACGCGACGGTACAGATCGTTCAAATCCGATGTCGCAAAGCGACCACCGTCCAGTGGTACCAGAGGACGCAGATCAGGTGGCAAGACCGGCAAGACTTCCATGACCATCCACTCTGGTTTGTTGCCAGACTCCAGGAAAGCCTCCATCAACTTCAAGCGCTTGCTCAGCTTCTTGATTTTGGTTTCAGAATTGGTGCTATTGATTTCATCACGAATCGTGTCAATTTCTTTGACGATATCAATGGATCTCAGCAGCTGCTGTACAGCCTCGGCACCCATTCTTGCATCGAATTCATCGCCATATTCTTCTACCGCTTGCAGATACATTTCATCAGAAAGCAGCTGGCCTTTTTCCAGTGGTGTCATACCTGGATCGACCACGATGAATGCTTCAAAATACAGCACGCGTTCGATATCACGCAGTGTCATATCCAGGAACAGCGAGATACGCGATGGTAGTGATTTAAGGAACCAGATGTGTGCAACCGGACTCGCCAGCTCAATATGGCCCATACGCTCACGACGAACCTTGGCTACAGTCACTTCAACACCACATTTCTCACAGATAACACCGCGATGTTTCAGGCGCTTGTACTTACCACACAGGCACTCATAATCCTTGACCGGGCCAAAGATTTTGCAGCAGAACAAACCTTCACGTTCTGGTTTGAAAGTACGGTAGTTGATTGTTTCCGGTTTTTTAACTTCACCAAAAGACCAGGATCTGACCATTTTTGGCGACGCCAAGGCGATCCGGATGGCGTCAAACTCTTCAGGTTGAGTCTGTTGCTTCAGTAAGTTAAGCAAATCTTTCATGTTTTATTCTCCGCTGCCGCTCACACGGCAAATGTTTGATTATCGCTGTAAAAACCGGTCAGACTAGTCATCAACCAGGTCGACATCGATACCCAGCGAGCGAATCTCACGCGTCAATACTCTGAAGGACTCAGGCATGCCTGCGTCCATACGATAATCACCATCCACGATGTTTTTGTAGATCTTGGTTCTACCGTTCACATCATCGGATTTCACTGTCAGCATTTCCTGAAGTGTGTAGGCCGCACCGTACGCTTGAAGTGCCCAAACCTCCATCTCACCGAATCGCTGACCACCGAACTGTGCCTTACCGCCCAATGGCTGCTGTGTGACCAGACTGTATGGGCCGGTTGAACGGGCGTGCATCTTGTCATCAACCAAGTGATTGAGTTTCAGGATGTGCATGTAGCCAATGGTCACAGGACGGTGGAAGAATTCACCGGTACGACCATCAATCAAACGAGCCTGACCACTTCTTGGCAAACCAGCCAGTTCAAGCATGTCCTTGATTTCTTCTTCCTTGGCACCATCAAACACAGGCGAAGCCATTGGCACACCTTGTTTCAGGTTGGTTGCAAGTTCGATGATTTCCTCATCGGACAGTGAATCCAGCTGTTCTTTTTTGCCACTGGTGTTGTAGATCTTGTCGAGGAAATCACGTAGCTCGGCAATTTCTCTTTGCTGCTTGAGCATCTCCTCAATCTTGAAACCAAGACCTTTGGCTGCCCAGCCAAGATGCACTTCAAGGATCTGACCGATATTCATCCGCGATGGAACGCCCAACGGGTTCAAGACGATATCTACCGGACGACCATCTTCGGTGTAGGGCATATCCTCTACCGGAACGATATTGGAAATAACACCTTTGTTACCGTGACGACCCGCCAGTTTGTCACCTGGTTGGATACGACGTTTTACTGCCAGGAAAACTTTGACCATGCGCTGAACGCCAGGCGCCAGATCATGACCTGAAGTCAGTTTTTCTTTCTTCAGCTCAAAAGCTTCATCCATATCTTGGCGATATTGTTTGATCTGATTGGATGCTTGCTCCAGCAAGACATTCAATTCATCGTCCGCCATGCGGATTTCAAACCATTTCGCTTGCTCCAGACCTTTCAGGAAGCTTTTTGTGATTTTGCCACCCTTGTCAAGACCCGGCGCTTTTTCAACAGCTTTACCTGTCAGAGCACGTTCCAGACGAGCGAACACGTCATCCACCATGATGCGGTTTTGATCTTTCAAGTCAGCCCAGACTTTTTCAAGCTCGGCTTTTTCGATCTGACGGGTACGGTCATCTTTTTCCACGCCTTCACGAGTAAAGACTTGAACATCAACAACAGTGCCGTAGGTTCCCGATGGAACACGCAGCGAAGAGTCTTTTACGTCAGCAGCTTTCTCACCGAAAATAGCTCTCAGCAGTTTTTCTTCTGGTGTCAGTTGGGTTTCACCTTTTGGTGTCACCTTACCGACCAGAATATCGCCTGGTTTGACTTCGGCACCGACATAAACGATACCGGACTCATCGAGCTTGGCCAGTGCGCCTTCACTTACGTTCGGGATATCACTGGTGATTTCTTCAGTGCCCAGCTTGGTATCACGTGCCAGACAGTTCAGTTCCTGAATATGAATGGTGGTGAAACGATCTTCCTCAACAACACGCTCTGACAACAAAATCGAGTCTTCGAAGTTGTAACCATTCCAAGGCATAAATGCGACCAGGATATTCTGTCCCAGTGCCAGTTCGCCTTTGTCTGTTGATGGGCCGTCTGCTAGTACATCACCTTTAGCAATCAAATCACCCGGCTTAACGATAGGTCGTTGATTGATGGTTGTGCTCTGGTTAGAACGGGCATATTTGATCAGGTTGTAAATATCAACACCTGATTCGGAGCCTTCTGTTTCGTTGTCATTGACACGAATAACGATGCGGCTGGCATCGACAGAGTCAACCACACCACCACGACGCGCAGTCACCATTACGCCTGAATCCTGAGCAACCACACGCTCCATACCGGTACCAACGATCGGTTTTTCAGCACGCAAGGTTGGTACCGCTTGACGTTGCATGTTCGAACCCATCAAGGCACGGTTAGCATCGTCATGCTCCAGGAATGGAATCAATGAAGCAGCGACTGATACAACCTGACGAGGCGATACGTCCATGAACTGAACTTGTTCAGATGGCATCAACGAAAATTCGTTACGATGGCGGCATGGCACCATGCCGTCCATGATACGACCGCTATCATCCAGATTGATGGTCGCCTGAGCGATACGGTATTCACCTTCATCAATTGCTGACAGATAGACAATTTCATCTGTTGCCTGACCATCAACTACCTTGCGGTATGGTGTTTCGATAAAGCCGTATTCATTGGTACGAGCAAAACAGGCCAGGGAGTTAATCAGACCAATGTTTGGACCTTCAGGTGTTTCGATTGGGCAAACACGGCCATAGTGTGTCGGGTGAACGTCACGCACTTCAAAGCCAGCACGCTCACGAGTCAGACCGCCAGGTCCCAAAGCTGAAACACGGCGTTTGTGAGTCACCTCAGACAATGGATTGTTCTGATCCATAAACTGTGACAATTGACTTGAACCGAAGAACTCTTTAATCGCCGCCGCAACCGGTTTTGCGTTGATCAACTGCTGTGGCATCAAGCCTTCAGATTCTGCAATGCTCAGACGCTCACGAACCGCTCGTTCAACACGCACCAGACCGACGCGGAACTGATTCTCGGCCATTTCGCCAACGCTACGCACACGACGATTGCCAAGGTGGTCAATATCGTCAACCACGCCGTTACCATTACGGATTGAGATTAATTCTCTCAGCACAGCAACAATATCGTCTTTACTCAGTGTGCCTTCGCCATCAAGCTCTTCACGACCCAGTCGACGATTGAACTTCATACGACCGACGTTGGACAGATCGTAACGATCCAGTGTGAAGAACAAGCTGGTAAAGAGGTTCTCAGCCGCATCTTCTGTCGGTGGCTCGCCCGGACGCATCATTCGATAAATTTCGATCTTCGCTTCCAGCGGACTACGGGTCTCGTCAAGACGCAGTGTGTCGGAGATAAATGGACCGTTATCCAGGTCATTGGAATAAATGGTTTCGATGACGTTAATATCAAAACGTCTGAATGCATCAAGCATGTCAGAAGTGATTTCGTCATTGGCTGCAGCCAGTAATTCACCGGTTTGTGAATCAACCATGTCTTTAGCCAGAACCTTACCAACCAGGTAAGTTTCTGGAACCAACAGGCTGTTCATGCCTGCTTTTTCCATTTGTCTGATGTGTCTGCCGGTGATCTGACGCTCGGCTTCTACGATGATCTCACCATCTGGATTGACAATGTCGAACGGCACTGACTGTCCACGCAGGCGTTGTGGTTCAAGCGCAAGCTCGAAATCATCGCCTTTGCGTGTGAATACGTCATTGTCGAAGAACATCTCCAGGATTTCCTGGTTTGAGTAATCCAATGCGCGAAGCAATACCGTCGCAGGCAGTTTTCTTCTGCGATCGATACGGACATAAACAGCATCTTTTGGATCAAACTCAAAATCCAGCCATGAACCACGGTAAGGAATGACACGTGCGTTATAGAGGATTTTTCCTGATGAATGCGTTTTACCGCGATCGCTATCAAAGAACACACCAGGTGAACGATGCAGCTGCGAGACGATGACTCGCTCAGTACCATTGATGACGAAGTTACCTTTCTCCGTCATCAGCGGGATTTCTCCCATGTAAACTTCCTGCTCTTTAATGTCTTTGACGACTTTAGACTTTGCAGGGGCGTCCTTATCGTAAATGACAAGACGCATTTTAACTCTCAGAGGTGCGGCATAGGTGACACCACGCAGCTGGCATTCCTTCACATCAAAGGACGGCGTCCCCAATCGATAGCTGACGTACTGCAGCTCAGCCATACCGGTATGGCTTTTGATTGGAAATACTGACTCAAATGCAGCATGCAAACCTTTGGAAGCACGCTCGTCAGCCAGTGCATCTATTTGAAGGAAATCCTGGTAGGAGTTGACCTGGGTGGCCAGCAAGTTAGGTACTGTGAGTACACTCGGACGCTTGCCAAAATCTTTACGAATCCGTTTTTTCTCGGTAAACGTATAAGCCATGTATTACACCTCGAAGAACGACCTGTTTTTTGTGGCATCACAAAATCCAGGCAGGGGTCAGTTTTTTATAGGCTATTAACTACTAAACAGCCTGCAACGGAAAAAGGCCGGTGACCAAAGTCACCAGCCGATTTCTTTTTCGTGGTTAGAAATTCACCACGATGGTTATACAGCTTACTTAAGTTCAGCAGTTGCACCTGCTTCTTGCAGTTGCTTGAGGATGTCGTCAGCTTCAGCTTTCTCAACACCTTCTTTAACAGTGGCAGGAACGCCTTCAACCATGTCTTTGGCTTCTTTCAGGCCAAGACCGGTGATGCCACGGATAACTTTGATAACACCAACTTTGTTCTCACCGAAGCTAGTCATTACAACGTTGAACTCAGTTTGCTCTTCAGCAGCAGCGGCAGCTGGAGCTGCAGCAGCAACAGCAGCAACAGGCGCTGCAGCAGTTACGCCGAATTTTTCTTCCATTGCTTCGATCAGATCAACGATCTCAACAACAGTCATATTGGAAATCGCTTCCAAGATATCGTCTTTAGATACAGCCATGATATTTTTCCTATTTCAAGCTTACAGAATTAAATTACGTACTCAGGCCGCTAGGCTTAAGCCGCTTGTTTTGCGTCGCGAACAGCCGCGAACGTACGAACCATCTTGCTGGTTGGCGCCTGCAAAGTACGGACAAACTTCTCGATTGGTGCTTTGAGCGTACCCATGAACATGCTGATAGCCTGTTCTTTGGTTGGCATTTTAGCCAGACGATCAAGCTCTGAAGCTGGCAGTAACTGCCCACCCAGAGATACCAGTTTGATTTCAAGTTGTTTGTTTTCTTTTGCAAAGTCAGCCATGACCCGTGCCACAGCACCCGGATCTTCCATAGAAAATCCGTATACCAGAGGACCTGTCATTCCTTCCTGCATGCAGGCGAAATCAGTGCCCTCTACCGCACGACGAGCCAGAGTGTTTCTGACAACACGCAGATACACATTCTGGTTGCGCGCAGCAACACGTAACTCGGTCATTTTGGCAACTGACAAGCCACGGTATTCTGCTGCAACAGCAGAATGCGCCACTTGTGCTACTTCAGCGACCTCAGCAACGACGGCCTTTTTACCTTCGAGATTTAAAGCCACCTAAGACCTCCTTAGGTTCACTGCAAAAACGCAGTGAATTGTTGCTAACAAGAGAGAAAAAGAATCTTCTCCCACCATTACGGCATTCAACCTCAGAAATTCTGTAGCTGAACCCGTCTGCGCAGGCAGGCTTTCACCTATTAAATCGAAATGCCTGCGGTCTTAGACGACCCGTCTGTTGACGGGCGGTCCAATTGGGTTGACAAGACTAGCCCAGGAAAGCCTTGTCTACTGTGACGCCTGCACCCATGGTGCTGGAGACACTAATACGTTTAATGTAAGTTCCCTTGGCAGAACTTGGTTTCAGCTTGTTCAGATCATCAATCAGAGCGATCAGGTTCTGACGCAGAGCTTCAACTTCAAAACTAGCATTGCCGATTGCGCAGTGAATAATCCCTGCCTTGTCAGTGCGGTAACGAACCTGACCTGATTTGGCGTTTTTGACTGCTTCAGCAACGTTTGGAGTCACTGTGCCGACTTTCGGGTTTGGCATCAGACCACGTGGTCCCAGCACTTGACCCAGGGTACCTACAATGCGCATCGCATCAGGTGAAGCAATAACAACATCGAAGTCCATGTTTCCAGCCTTGATGCTTTCAGCAAGATCTTCAAATCCAACTACGTCCGCACCCGCTTCTTTAGCAGCGTCTGCATTGGCACCTTGTGCAAATACGGCAACGCGAACTGTTTTGCCTGTGCCGTTTGGCAGCACGGTTGAGCTACGCACAACCTGATCAGATTTACGCGGGTCAACACCGAGGTTGATCGCAACGTCAATTGACTCTACAAATTTTGCAGACGCGTTTTCTTTGACAAAGCTCAGCGCTTGGTCGAGTTCGAAAACTTTACCGTTTTGCAGTTTTTCGCGGATAGCGCGACTTCTTTTTCCTGAAGCAGCCATTATTCAACACCCTCCGTATTCAGACCCATGCTACGCGCAGTGCCAGCAATTGTTCTGACGGCAGCGTCCAGATCAGCCGCAGACAGATCAGGCATTTTTGTTTTGGCAACTTCTTCAAGTTGAGCACGTGTCACTGTACCGACTTTTTCGGTATTTGGACGGGGGCTTCCACTTTTCAGACCCGCTGCTTTTTTCAGCAAAACGGCCGCTGGCGGAGTTTTTGTAATAAAGGTGAAGCTTTTGTCGTTATAGACTGAGATCACCACAGGAATCGGCAGACCTGCTTCCATGCTTTGAGTTTTAGCATTGAAAGCTTTGCAGAATTCCATGATGTTCACACCATGCTGACCCAGTGCCGGGCCGACAGGTGGGCTTGGGTTTGCCTGACCAGCTGCTACTTGCAGCTTGATGTAGGCCGTAATCTTCTTAGCCATTGTTTACTCCTGATGGGTACAAACGCTTTTCAGCTCCCCGGTTAATACACCGACAAATGCCGGATGAATGTCTCAGTCTAGCCCTTGGCGACCTGACTGAACTCAAGTTCAACCGGTGTTGAACGGCCAAAGATGACCACCTCAACACGCAGGCGACTTTTCTCGTAATTCACTTCTTCAACCACACCCGTAAAGTCGTTGAATGGACCATCGGTCACACGCACCACCTCACCTGGTTCGAACAAAATCTTCGGACGAGGGCTTTCAACACCTTCTTGAACTCGCTGAAGTATTTGATTGGCTTCTTTTTCAGTAATCGGCGCTGGTCGGTCTCCCGTACCTCCGATAAAACGCAAAACTCTAGGCAGATCGTTGACCACATGCCAGGTTTCGTCGTCCATTTCCATATTGACCAATACATAGCCAGGGAAAAACTTGCGCTCACTCTTGCGTTTTTGCCCTTCACGCATCTCGACAACTTCTTCAGTCGGGACAAGGATATCGCCAAACTTTTCCTCAAGCCCCATTCGCTTGATGCGTTCTTCCAAGGAGCGCTTTACTTGCGCCTCATACCCGGAATAAGCTTGTATTACATACCACCGTTTGCTCATGTCAAACCCTGTTTCAGACAGTCAGGGAACGTACGCCCCAGCCCAGTAATGAATCGACACCCCAAAGCATAATCGCCACGATGATCACCATTACGATGACTACCAGTGTCGTTTGCAAAGTTTCCTGACGTGTCGGCCAGACCACTTTTCTCACTTCGACTTGTGTGTCGCCAAAATAAGACAAAACGTTGGCACCTACAGCTGTGCGGGATGCAATAAATACAGAAACCCCGGCAACCGCCAGCAATCCCAGTACGCGAAGCAATGTTGAATACTGTGTATAGGTATAAAACAAAGCAATCGCAGCCACCATTAAGACAGCTGCGATTATCAGTTTGATGTTATCTGCCATTGTTTTGTTATGTCATCCATCGTGGGGAGAACAAAATGGCAGGCCAGGAGGGAATCGAACCCCCAACCTACGGTTTTGGAGACCGTCGCTCTGCCAATTGAGCTACTGGCCTATCATATGCCTTTTTGATCAACCAGACGCCTTAGACAGACGTCTGGCCGATACATTCCTTAATTACTATTCGACGATCTTACTAACGACACCGGCACCAACAGTGCGGCCGCCTTCACGAATAGCGAAACGCAAACCTTCTTCCATCGCAATCGGTGCAATCAGGGTTACGTCCATTTTGATGTTGTCACCAGGCATGACCATTTCTACACCTGATGGCAAGTCACAGGCACCAGTTACGTCAGTTGTACGGAAGTAAAACTGTGGACGGTAGCCATTGAAGAATGGTGTGTGACGACCACCTTCGTCTTTCGACAAAATGA
>NZ_APHR01000026.1 GCF_000349205.1 Methylophaga lonarensis MPL
TTCAGAGCCATACTCAGAAGCCAGTTTTTCACACATCTTGGCGCGTATCAGCGCGTTCATCATTAATTCAGGAGGGACAGATTCGATGGCATTCATTGCAATCAGCGTTGTCCAGGTTCGAATCGCGCCCAAGCCAAGAATCACCAGGGCCTGTTGAATGGATTCAACTTTACGTCGCAATCCCATGGCGGCTGAGTTGAGTAGTCTCAGCAGTTTATAACTGAGTGTGACATCCTGAATAATCAGGGCTTCAACTTCGCGAAACTCAACATCCTGATCTTGCAGCTTTTCTATGATTTGAAACAGTTTTTTTGTGATCACCAGGAACAGGCTTGTCTTCGATGATATTGGGCCGGCTGAAGTAATAGCCCTGGAACAGCTCGAAGCCAAGTTCTTTGCAAAGCGTGAACATTTCACGGGTTTCTATCTTTTCGGCAAGTAAACGCACCGGAAACAGTTTTAGCTCATTCACATGGGCGCGTAGTTCTGCCTCAGAAACATTCAGTACATCGACTTTGATGATCTTGGCCAGTTGAACCAGTGGTTTTAAATGTTCATTCAACACAAAATCATCTAACGCCAGTGTGTAGCCTTGTTTGACAAGATTTTGTACAGCGCCAAGCAGACTGTCATCAAGCTCGATATCCTCGAGCACCTCAAGCACAATTTTTTCCTGGGTGAATGGCAGCGGATCATCGCTGAGCAAAAATGTGCGAGTCAGATTAATAAATCCAATATGTTCACCCAGCACTCGTTCGATGCCGATTTCCATAAATGCGTGATTGATGACCCGACTGGTGGCCATGTCGGCCTGATCCGCTGTGAAGCTGGCAACATTTGCGCTACTGTCTGAGCGAAACAACAGCTCATAGGCAAACACATTCATATCGCGATCAAAAATTGCCTGTCTGCCGATGATGACCTTGGGTGGTTCGCTAAACATAACTGACTCAAATTAGAAGGCTTGCTTCGTTGTGCACAATAATAGACTAAATCTACCTGGCACAAACAAAAAAACCCATCCTGAGATGGGTTTTTAGTGAGCATATCGGTAACGATGTGTTACTTGATTTTTGCTTCTTTGTACATCACATGCTTACGAACAACGGGATCAAATTTTTTGATTTCCATTTTCTCTGGCATGGTGCGTTTGTTTTTATCAGTGGTGTAGTAGTGACCTGTACCGGCTGATGAAACTAATTTGATTTTATCGCGCATGATTCAACTCCTCAGATTTTTTCGCCGCGGGCACGCAGATCAGTCAACACGGCATCAATACCGCGCTTGTCAATGATGCGCAGACCGTGGTTGCTGACACGCAGTTTAACCCAGCGGTTTTCAGACTCGACCCAAAAGCGATGCGAGTGAAGATTTGGGAGGAAGCGACGTTTTGTTTTGTTATGAGCGTGAGAAACATTGTTACCGCTCATAGGGCGTTTGCCCGTTACCTGACATACTCTGGCCATTGTAGAACCTGCTCCTGATGAACTCTTTTTACTCCAGGCAGCGTGGTCAACGCGCCCGACTGAAACGACAAAGCAGGACTTTATACCATACTCGCTTGTCGATGGGTAGGGGGATTTCACCTCAAGCGGGTTGAAGTCCCATTCTGTTTAATCTGTTTTCGATCACCTGGCGATCCAGCACACCAATTTTGCGCATAACAATTTCGCCGTTAGGCGCGATCAGAAAATGCGTCGGCGTGACCCGGACATTATCAAAAGCCCGACCAATGCTGCCGTCTTGATCCCAGACAATCGCGTAGGGCAGCGATCTTTCGGCTCGCATGGCCTTGAGATGTTCCGGTGTGTCATGTGGCAAAGCAATGCTCAACATGCTCAATCCTTGTGGAACATAATCCGCATAAAGTTTTTGCAAATCAGGGATTTCCTGGATGCAGCCCGGACAATCCGTGGCCCAGAAAATCATCAGAACCGGCTGACCGAGGTAGTCCGCTAACTGGTGTGTCTGCCCATCGATGTCAGTGAAGCTGATATCAGGCATTTTGGGGCCTTGGCCGTCTCTGAACCAAAACACCAGAAACAGCACTAATGCGATGCTGACAGTGTAGGTTAGCAGGCGACTTGTTGATTTCATTATGACCTCAATCCGGGTTAGTGAGCTGACCGAGTTTGGCAGTCAGTTTGAGATTTTCACGGTAATCCACCGGGCAATCGATCACGGTGACTGTGTTGCGATCCAGTGCCGCTTTCAAGGCGGGCATCAACTGCTCGGTATGCTCAATTCTGACACCTTCTGCGCCAAAAGATTTTGCGTATTGGACAAAATCAGGGTTAGTAAAGTCAACATGACTTTTGCGTCCAAACTGGTTTTGCTGCTTCCATTCGATAAGTCCATAACTGGCGTCGTTCCATATCAAAATGACGATAGCTACCTTGAGGCGCATCGCGGTTTCGATTTCCTGAGAATTCATCAGAAATCCGGCATCACCCGTGACAGCGACGACTCTGCGCTCTGGATGTGCCAATTTTGCGGCAATAGCTCCTGGTACGGCAATTCCCATGCTGGCAAAACCGTTCGATATGATACAGGTATTGGGATATTCACAGCGGAACATCCTCGACATCCACATTTTGTGGGCGCCCACGTCACAGATCACGATGTCCTCAAGATCCATGGCTGTGCGTAAATCCCAGATGATTTTTTGAGGCTTGACCGGAAATTCGACATCTTCCTTGTGCTGGTTCATATCCTCAATCAGGCTGTTACGCAGCGTTCTCAAAGCTCTGCCCTGGTGTGGTGAAGCCAGAGCCGCAATGCGATTGAGGCTGTGGTTGATATTGCCAACCACGGCCACCAGAACACTGTAATAGGCGTCGACCTCAGCATGTGTGGTGTCGATATGAATCAGTGTGCGGTCCCTTGAGGGATGCCACAGGTAGGGGTGATATTCCACCATGTCGTAACCAATGCAGATGATCACATCGGCATTGGCAAAACCAGTGTTGACGTAATCATTGGATTGTAAACCGACACTGCCCAGCGCCATGGGATGACGAAACGGAATGACGCCTTTGGCCATAAAAGTATTGGCAACAGGTATATTCAGGTTTTCGGCAAAAGCTGCCAGCGCTTCTGCGGCTGCTGAACGAACCACGCCATTACCGGCCAGGATAATCGGGTTTTTGGCATTGGATATCAGCTCAGCAGCGCGTTCGATATGTTCACTGGCCGGCTCGGGCGAGGTGGCATTTTTGACTCTGAGTGGCGTGTCATCCACTGACATTTCAGCAATGTTTTCCGGAAACTCAATAAAGCAGGCGCCGGTTTTTTCTGTTTGTGCGACCTTGAAGGCTTTGCGGATGATCTCCGGGATGACTTCCGGACTGACAATACGAGTGGAGTACTTGGTAATGGGCAAAAACATCGCCTCCAAATCAAGCACCTGATGTGATTCCTTGTGCAGACGCCGAGTGGAGGCCTGCCCGGCAATTGCCACCAGTGGCGCATGATCCATATTGGCATCAGCAACGCCGGTGATCAGGTTGGTTGCACCGGGTCCAAGTGTCGCCATGCAAACACCGGCACGTCCGGTCAAACGACCATAGACATCGGCCATGAAGGCGGCTCCCTGTTCATGGCGAGTGGTGATAAAACGAATACGCGAGTCGAGCAGGGCATCCATGACATCGAGGTTTTCCTCGCCCGGAATACCAAAAATATACTCAACCCCTTCGTTTTCCAGCGCTTTGACGAACAGTTCTGCGGCTTTCATGCAGGTGCTTCCTCAGGATGTAAAAATCTGACCGAAAGCATAGCAGATTGCCATGCTGGTGGATGTTGTTGGTCAAGCTAGGCATTTTTGTAGTTATCCGCAGATTACGCAGATGAACGCAGATAATTAGCCGGGTTCATGCAATGTCACATGGTGAATATTCATTTTTCAGCATGCGATATTTCGTTTACACAAGCTGAGTTTTTGTATTAACAGGACTCCTGGTTCGCAGGGCCGGGTGTTTAATCTGTGGTATCTGCGTAATCTGCGGATTTACTAAGTGTGAAAATAAAAAAGGGGCCGAAGCCCCTTTGAGTGAATCAGGCAAACGCTTTTGGTACTTGTTTGTGCCAGTCGGTGACCTGTTGGTAGCGATGGGCAATATTGAGCAGACGGCCTTCGTCAAAGTAATTGCCGATGATTTGCAAACCAGTCGGCAGCCCTTCGGCAAAACCCGCCGGAATCGACATGCCCGGCAAGCCAGCCAGATTGGTGCTGATGGTGTAAATGTCAGCAAGGTACATGGCAACCGGATCATTGGTTTTCTCGCCCAGTTTGAATGCTGTGGTTGGCGCTGTTGGCCCCATAATGACATCCACTTCGTTAAACGCTTGCTGGAATTCATCACTAATCAGGCGGCGACATTGTTGTGCTTTCAGGTAGTAGGCGTCGTAGTATCCAGCGGACAATACATAAGTGCCAATCATGATGCGACGTTTGACTTCAGCGCCAAAACCTTCAGAACGTGAACGCTGATAGAGGTCCTGCAGATCTTTCGGATTTTCAGCGCGATGACCGAAGCGAACGCCATCCATACGAGACAGGTTTGATGAACACTCCGCGGGTGCCACTACGTAGTAGGTCGGAACCGCCAAATGAGTATTGGGCAGGCTGATTTCCTTGATGGTCGCGCCAAGTTTTTCGAACTCTTTGATGGCTGTTTCGATGGTGGCGGCAACCTGTGGATCTAAGCCTTCGCCAAAATATTCTTTTGGCAAGCCAATACGCAAACCTTCCAAAGAATCATTCAGCGTGGCAGTGTAGTCTGGCACTTCACGCTCGACACTGGTCGAGTCACGCTCATCAAACCCGGACATGGCATTCATCAGCAGGGCGGCATCCTCGGCATTTGCCGCCATAGGGCCTGCCTGATCAAGACTTGAGGCAAAGGCAATCATGCCGTAGCGGGAGATTCGACCGTAGGTTGGTTTCAAACCGGTCAAGTTACACAGTGATGAAGGCTGGCGAATAGAGCCCCCGGTATCAGTACCCGTCGCAATTGGCGCCAGACGTGCGGCAACAGCGGCTGCAGAACCTCCTGATGAACCACCGGGAACGCGATCGGTATCCCAGGGGTTTTTCACCGGACCGTAGTAACTGGTCTCGTTGGATGAGCCCATAGCAAACTCGTCCATATTGGTTTTTCCCAGCATCACCATTCCGCTGGCGGCGATTTTTTCGACCACAGTGGCATCGTAAGGCGCAACAAAACTATCAAGCATCTTTGAAGCGCAGCTGGTGCGGACGCCCTTGGTGCAAAAGATGTCTTTGTGCGCCATCGGAATACCGGTTAATTTGCCGGCGGTTTTGTTTTTCAGTTGTTCATCAGCAGCAGCGGCTTGTGCCAGTGCACTCTCTTCACAAACACTGATGAAGGCATTCAGTTCGGTGTTGTGGGTTTTGATACGATCCAGAAAGTGACGAGTCAGCTCAACACTGGTGATCTCGCCTTTGTGTAACATTTCAGATAGTTCGGAAAGCGTCTTGTTATGCATGTCGGGGCCTGTAGTTATTCAATGACTTTGGGAACCAGATAAACACCAGCTTCTGTTTCAGGTGCGATGGATTGGAACAGTTCTCGCTGGTCTTGCTCAGTGACGACGTCAGGGCGCAGGCGCTGATGAGCGTCCAGAGGGTGTGCCATCGGGCTGACCTCAGCGGTATCAGCCGCGCTCATCTGTTCGACCAGATTAAGAATGTTGTTGAGATCACGCGCATAGTCAGCCACGTCAGCCTCATCGATAGTCAACCGTGCAAGGTGAGCAATTTTCTCTACATCGCTTTTATCTAAACTCATTGATAGTCCCGGAGATGATGTTGGTAAATCATTCTGTGCAAAAGTCTGCAGTTTAAATCATTCGTCGCTTGCCCAACAGACCAGAGCATTGCTAAAGTACGCATTTTACCCCTATTCGTGTGTGGTCTCCTCAATGTTCGAACGCTTACGTGGCATCTTTTCCAATGACTTGTCCATTGACCTGGGTACAGCGAACACGCTGATATACGTACGAGGCCGGGGCATTGTGCTGGATGAGCCCTCGGTGGTGGCGATACGCCAGGACAAAGGTCCAGGTGGTCCACGCTCAATTGCTGCGGTAGGCGTTGAGGCAAAACGCATGCTGGGCAGAACGCCTGGCAACATCACGGCAATCAGACCCATGAAAGACGGCGTCATTGCGGACTTCACGGTCACCGAAAAAATGCTGCAACACTTCATCCGCAAGGTTCACGAAGGTCGTTTCCTCAAACCAAGTCCGCGCGTTTTGGTGTGCGTACCTTGTGGTTCTACTCAAGTCGAACGCCGTGCTATTCGAGAGTCAGCTGCCGGTGCCGGTGCACGGGATGTATTCCTAATTGAAGAACCCATGGCCGCAGCGATTGGCGCAGGTATGCCTGTAGACGAAGCCAGCGGCTCAATGGTGTTGGATATTGGTGGTGGTACCACCGAAGTCGCGATTATTTCGCTCAATGGTATTGTCTACTCATCTTCAGTTCGTATCGGTGGTGATTTGTTCGACGAAGCAATCGTCAACTACGTTCGCCGCAACTATGGCACGCTGATTGGTGAAGCCACAGCAGAAAAAATCAAAAAAGAAATCGGTTCAGCTTATCCCGGTAACGAAGTTCGTGAAATGGAAGTCCGTGGTCGTAATCTGGCTGAAGGTATTCCACGCAGCTTTACACTTAACAGCAATGAAATCCTCGAAGCCTTACAGGATCCGCTGTCTGGTATCGTCGCCGCCGTGAAAACTGCATTGGAGCAAACGCCACCTGAATTGGGTGCCGATGTCGCCGAGCGAGGCATTGTGCTGACCGGTGGTGGTGCTTTGCTGCGCGATCTTGATCGTTTGCTGATGGAAGAAACCGGTCTGCCGGCGATTGTTGCTGAAGATCCACTCACATGTGTTGCGCGCGGTGGTGGCCGGGCACTTGAGTTGATTGACGAACGTGGCACGGAAGTTTTCACTTTCGAGTAAAAAGCTTACCGGGGGGGTCCCATCATCAGCATCTGTTTATTCCGGAACAGTTAAGTGCTGATGGCAATGAAAGTTAAGCCGGCCCTGCTCACAGTCTGGGCAGTTTTTTTCGTGGAACAGAGCCATTAAACCGTTATTTGCCCAAACGCCATCACTCAGCACCCGCATGTTTTTTGCGGTCGTTGCTTCCTTGACGCTTTACATTATGGATGATCGGCTTGATTACTTTGGTCAGGTCAGAAGCGTGCTTTCCTCAGTGGTCTATCCGGTTCAGGTCACCGCAACATTACCGGCCGATTTTGCGACATGGCTGTCGACTTTTTTTCAGGATCGTGAGCAGCTGCAGGAACGCATTACGGTGCTCGAAGCCAGTCAGCAGCTGATGAGTGTCAGATTACAGCGCTTGCAGGCACTTGAACGGGAAAATCTGCGACTGCGGGAATTGCTGGGTTCATCATTCCGGCTGCAGGAACGAATACAGGTTGCAGAGCTGTTAGCGGTAGATTCTGATCCATTCTCACAGCAAGTTATTCTGGATAAGGGCCAGCGCTTTGGTGTCTATGTCGGTCAGCCGGTACTCGATGCACATGGTGTAATGGGGCAGGTATCTGAAGTCAGTCTCTTTTCCAGTCGAGTTGTCCTGTTAACCGATCCTAATCACAGTATTCCTGTTCAAATAAACCGTAACGGATTGCGAGGGGTTGTCTTTGGCAGAGGGCCGAGCGAGCAGTTAAAAATGGACTATATGCCACATAACGCGGATGTCAGAGTCGGTGATTTGGTGGTGACATCAGGTCTGGGCGGTGTGTTTCCGACCGGATATCCAGTGGGTGTTGTCAGAGAAGTTCGGTTTCCTGCGGGTAAACCCTTTGCTGAAATTGCTATCAGCCCGGCAGCCAATCTGGGCACCAGTCGTGAGGTCATGCTGGTATTGCCGGGTGAAAGAATCGAGTTTGACTTGCCTGAACCTTTAGTCGAATTGCCTGAGTTTCTCGGTATCGAAGAGATCGAAGCCGGAGGCGCTCAGTAATGGCAACAACAGCTCCGGGAAGAAATGTCAGTGTCATCTGGTTCAGCTTGCTGCTGGCACTGATTTTGATGATTATTCCATTGCCTGAAACATTGCGATTTGCTCGGCCCGAGTGGTTGGGGATGTTTCTGATTTACTGGGCTATGGCCTTGCCCCAGAGAGTCAGTATTGGTGTTGCCTGGTTTGTTGGCATTTTGATGGATGCGCTAAGTGGCACAACGCTGGGTGTGCATGCTTTTGCCTATGCGCTGGTTGTGTTTCTAGTCGCCCGTTTTCATTTGCAGCTCAGACAATATCCACTTTGGCAACAAGCCCTAACGATTTTGTCTCTGGTATTGATCGTGCAGTTGATTTTACTGTTGGCATCATCGATGACACATCAGTGGAAAGTCTGGATGCCCGCGGTGACCAGTACAGTTGTCTGGCCACTGGTCTATGCGCTTTTGCGTAAAACCCGCCGTGCGTTTCAAGTGAGCTGAAGCTGGCATGACGCCTTGGCAAACATTTAAAGATCATATCTCTGAATATCGTCTTATCAATGGCAGACTGATATTTGCCGGAGTGTTTTCAGCCTTGTTGTTCAGTGCCGTAATGGTGCGCCTTGTTATCTTGCAGGTGTATGAACATGAGCACTTCGAAGCACTTTCCAATCGTAACCGGATCTCAATTGAGCCACTACCTCCGCAACGAGGCCTGATTTTTGATCGCAATGGCGTCATCCTTGCGGAAAATGTACCGACTTTCAGTCTGGAAGTTGTGCCGGAAAAAGTGGTCGATATGGAAGCCACACTGGCATTGCTGACCACATTGTTGAATTTGACGGAAGAAGATATCAGTCGTTTTCGTGAACGACTTCGGCAACATCGACGCTTTGAGGAAGTGACGCTGCGTTTACGGCTCACCGAGGACGAAGTTGCCCGATTTGCAGTGCATCGACATCGGCTGCCTGGCGTTGAGGTAGTGGGACGATTGATCCGTCATTATCCGCAGGGTCATCTTTTTGCACATTCAGTGGGCTATGTGGGTCGAATCAATGAACGCGAGATGCAGATCATCAATCGGCAGAATTACAAAGGCACACTGCATATCGGCAAGACAGGCATAGAAAAGCAGTATGAAGACCTGCTGCACGGCACGGTCGGCTATCGGCATGTAGAAACCAACGTGCAGGGAAGAATTGTCCGGGAATTACAGAGTGTGCCTGCCGAGTCAGGTCAGGATCTCTATTTGCACCTGGATATCAACTTGCAACGAGCGGCGGCTGAAGCTTTAACTGACTACAATGGTTCGGTTGTGGTGCTGGATCCTCGTAATGGCGGCATTCTTGCCATGGTCAGCAAGCCGGATTTTGATCCAAATCTTTTCATATCAGGGATCAGCAACCGAGATTATGCTGAACTGCGTGACTCTCATGACCGGCCCTTATACGACCGTGCACTGAGAGGTCGTTACCCACCGGGATCAACGCTCAAACCTTTTGTCGGCTTGGCGGGTCTTGAAATGGGCGTTGTCAACGAACAGAGTCGGACCTTTTGTCCTGGTTGGTACTCGCTGCCAGGCCACACGCACCGATATCGCTGCTGGCGGCATCAAGGTCACGGGCAAATGAATTTTTCCAGTGCAATGGCACAGTCTTGCGACGTCTATTACTACGATTTGTCGAATAATCTCGGTATTGACCGTCTTCATCAATTTTTGGACTTGTTTCGTTTTGGACAACGAACCGGTATCGATATCCCAGGAGAAAATACAGGTTTATCTCCATCAAGGGAGTGGAAGCGTGCCTTTCACAATGAACCCTGGTATCCCGGAGAAACACTGATTTCTGGTATCGGGCAAGGTTTTAATCAAATGACGCCGATCCAATTGGCACATGCCACTGCGATATTGGCGATGCGTGGAATGGGGATGACGCCCCAGGTATTACGCGCCAGCCGAATGCCCGGAAGTGACCGACTGCAATTGAGAGCTGCATTACCTGAGGAGCCAGTGCCAGTCGTGTCAAGTCGGAATTGGGAAGCCACGGTTGAGTCGATGATTGAAGTTGTTCACGGGCAGCGGGGAACTGCTCGGCAAATTGGTGTGGATCTACCTTTTGAAATTGCCGGAAAAACCGGTACAGCCCAGGTATTCAGTCTTGGGCAGGATGAAGAGTATGATGCAGAAACGCTGGATAGACGATTGCACGATCATGCGCTGTTTGTTGCCTTTGCCCCGGCAGATAATCCGGAAATCGCCCTTGCAATCATTGTTGAAAATGGGGGGAGCGGTAGCTCGGTAGCGGCGCCCATCGCACGAAAACTGATTGATGTGCATTTTGGACTGCAAAAAGAACCAGAGATAGAAGTCGATGATATTGAGCAGTGAATCACGGCGAGGACAACCGCTCAGCTTTGGTGGCTGGTTGCGTACTATCCACATTGATGGTCCCTTGTTATTAGGACTGTTGATTCTGATGGGTGTCAGTCTGTTGGTGCTTTATAGTGCCGGAGGTCAGGAGACCGGTTTGCTGGTCAGGCAGATGATTCGCATGGCCGCAGCTCTGCTGGTCATGGTGGCGATCGCACAAATTAATCCGGAACGGATGCGGAGTTGGGCGCCTGGCGTATTTCTGGTGGGCTTGGCCCTGTTAGTTGCTGTGTTGATTTTTGGCATTGTCGGTAAAGGGGCTCAGCGTTGGCTGGATCTTGGTTTTTTCAGGTTCCAACCGTCGGAGATCATGAAGCTGGCAGTACCAATTCTGGTCGCCGCCTATATCGCTGAAAGACCACTGCCACCGAGCTTTTTCAGAATGCTTGTGGCTTTGGTGATGATTGCAATTCCAACGCTGCTGATTGCCAAACAACCTGACCTGGGTACGGCCATGTTGATTGCCACATCCGGCCTGATAGTGATTTTCCTCGCAGGTATTTCATGGAAAATCATTATTTCATTTCTGGCGCTGGCCTCAGCCGCGGCACCAGTGCTTTGGTATTTAATGCATGATTATCAGCGCCGCCGCGTGCTGACTTTCATGAATCCTGAGTCAGATCCGCTGGGTGCTGGTTATCACATTATTCAGTCAAAAATTGCCATTGGCAGCGGTGGTTTGACCGGCCGGGGCTGGCTACAGGGCACACAATCACATCTGGAATTTCTACCAGAGCGATCAACCGATTTTATTTTCGCCGTGATTGCCGAAGAATTTGGTCTGTTAGGTGTCGGGATGCTGCTGGCGCTGTATCTGCTGATCACCGCCAGAGGCCTGTATATCGCCGGTCAGGCACAAACAACTTTTGCCCGTTTGCTGGCAGGCAGTATTGCGCTGACTTTTTTGGTCTATGTTTTTGTTAATGTCGGGATGGTCACAGGATTACTGCCTGTGGTCGGCGTTCCGCTTCCGTTGATCAGTTATGGTGGCACCTCAATGGTGACCTTATTGGCTGGCTTCGGTATCCTGATGTCTGTTCACACTCACCGAAGGATGATGTCACCGTGAAACAACTCCTGATAGCGCTTTCAGCACTGATGTTTGCACTACCTGCAGCCGCCCAATTGAATCCCGAGTTACCTGAACTTGAGCAATTCATCGACGAAGTTGTTGACGAATTCGGCTTTGATCGGGATGAGCTGATCGACCTGTTTGCTCAGGTTGAAGTCAAGGAGAGTATTCTCAACGCCATCGCCCGACCGGCTGAACGGGTTCGACCATGGCATGAGTATCGAAATATTTTCATCACGCCAGCGCGCATCAAAGGCGGGGTGAATTTCTGGAAAAATAACGCAGAGACGCTTGCACAGGCTGAACAGCAATACGGTGTCCCAGCAGAAATTATCGTCGCCATCCTCGGTGTAGAAACCAACTACGGTGGCAATATGGGCAGTTTTCGAGTGATTGATGCACTGTCGACACTGGCATTTCGTTATCCACCAAGAAGCCCTTTCTTCCGTTCCGAACTGAAACACTTTCTGGTGCTGACACAAGAGGAACAAATGTCCAGGTTGGACCCTGTGGGTTCATACGCCGGAGCCATGGGACTAGGCCAGTTTATGCCAAGCAGCTACCGTGCCTATGCAGTGGATTTTAATAACGATGGCAAGCGCAATATCTGGACCAACCCGGTAGATGCTATCGGCAGTATTGCCAATTATCTGAAAGTACATGGCTGGGTGCGTGGAGAGTCGGTAGTACATCCGGCCGAGCTTGAGGGTGACGTGCCTCAAACTTTGCTTGATCGTGGCCTCAAACCCGCAACCAGTCGTGAAGAGCTGCGCATCATGGATGTTAATATGCCCGATTTACCGCCCGGCGATGACAAGTTAACCTTGTTCTCGTTGACTCAGGTAGACGGTGAAGAGTATTGGCTGGGCAGACAAAACTTCTATGCCATCACACGCTACAATCACAGTCGTATGTACGCCATGGCGGTGTACCAGCTGGCGGGTGAAATTCGTCAGGCCTACGAGAAATAGCGCATGAAGGCGAATTTCCTGAGAGCGAATCTGATTGCACTGGCAACTCTGACGTTGTTTGCCTGCAGCGGAACACCGCAAAGAGAGCCGCAGGACAGTGCACCACCGCCGTCTCAAGTGCCGGATATTGCCAGCATTCCGGATGCTGTACCGAAACAGGAGCCGCTCAGTCGCTACGGCAACATGCCCTCTTATGAGGTGTTCGGCAAAACCTACTACACCAAAGCCTCAGCCGAAGGTTACAAGGAGCGGGGGGTTGCCTCGTGGTATGGCACAAAATTCCATGGTCGGCGCACATCAAGTGGTGAGCCCTACGATATGTACGCAATGACCGCGGCGCACAAGACATTGCCATTGCCGACATATGCAGAAGTCACCAATCTGGAAAATGGCCGCAAGGTGATTGTCAGAATCAATGATCGTGGGCCGTTTGTAGGTGATCGAATTATCGACTTGTCATACACGGCTGCTGTCAAACTTGGTATTAAGGAGCGGGGCACTGGCATGGTCGAGGTACGTGCCATTACACCGGGTGGTGCCAGCCCATCAACACCGCGTCAGCCAACCGAAACACAAACACAAACTCAGGCACAGCCACAGCCTCAAAAAGTCGCTCAAACATCTCCTATGGACGCGGGAGTCTATCTTCAGGTGGGCGCTTTTAGCACCATGAGTCGCGCCCAGGAAGTGAAAACCACATTGGAGCAACAGATCTCTGACAGCGTCAGAATCCAGCCGGTATCTCGCCCGCAGGGCGATGTATATCGGGTCAGAATCGGCCCATTAGCCAATGTTGAACAAAGCGATGCTTTGGCAGACAGGTTGAGCCGTATGGGTTTTGCAGAGACCCAGGTTGTCGTTGAATAATATTTGTTTTTTTCGAGAGAGTCAGATGATTAAAAAGATCCAGACACTACTGTTTGCAATGGTCATATTGCCCTTGTCAGCCAGTTTTGCAGGAGCGCCCGTTGCGCCCAACCCTGCTGCCCCGCAAATTGCTGCTTCATCTTACATTTTGGTTGATTTTGATAGTGGCATCGTGGTCGCAGAAGGTAATCCTGATGAGCGTCTGCCACCTGCCAGTATCACTAAACTGATGACCTCATACGTACTGTTTAACGAGCTTGCATCAGGCAATGTCAAACTTGAGGATGAAGTGCTGATCAGCGAGCGGGCCTGGCGTATGGTTGGTTCTCGCAGCTTTATTGAAGTGAACACGCGAGTACCGGTGGAAGCTTTGTTGCGTGGCATGATAGTCCAATCGGGCAACGATGCTGCTGTCGCACTGGCTGAACATGTCGCTGGCAGTGAAGAAGTGTTTGCGCAGATGATGAATCAATATGCTCAAAAGCTCGGCATGTATAACACTAACTACACCAACTCTACGGGTTTACCTGATCCGGAGCTGTATACCACTTCACGTGATATCGCGACGCTTGCTGCGGCGATGATTCGCAATTTCCCTGAGTATTACCGCTGGTACTCTGAAAAGGAATACACCTATAACAACATCACCCAGCACAACCGTAATCGCTTGCTGTGGAGAGATGAAACTGTCGATGGTTTAAAAACCGGACATACCGAAGCTGCAGGCTACTGCCTGGCTGCCTCAGCCAAACGCGGTGATATGCGCCTTATCTCGGTAGTATTGGGTACGCGCAGTGAAAATGTCCGTGCACAGGAAACCTCCAAATTACTCAACTATGGCTTCCGTTTCTTTGAATCACATCAGTTATATCCAGCAGGCCATGTGGTGACGCAAAACCGTGTCTGGAAAGGTAGCGAAAAAGAACTGGCCATTGGCGTGCAACAACCTTTGAACGTGCTGGTACCGCGCGGCAGATATGAAAATCTGGTAGCGACCAGTCATTTGACCACACCCATCGTGGCTCCTATCACGGCCGGTAGTCCACTTGGTGAAGTTGAAATTCGGCTGAATAACGAAGTGATTGCCACTCAGACCCTGGTGGCCATGCAGGATGTCCCCGCAGGCAGTCTGTGGCGTCGTCTGGTGGATGCCTTATTGATGCTGATTTGGGGCTGATGAGTGGCAACAGTCTATCTAAATGGCGAGTACCTGCCCGCTGAACAAGCCAAAGTATCCGTATTCGACCGAGGCTTTTTGTTCGGTGATGGCGTCTATGAGGTCATCCCTGTCTATCAAGGGCACTGTTTTGAGCTGGAAGGCCATCTTGCCCGGTTGCAACGCAGTCTTGATGGCGTGCGCATCAACAACCCACTGACAGATGTTGAGTGGTCTGAAATGATTCAGACACTGATTGACCGAAATGGTGGGGGTGATCAGGCGGTATATCTGCAGGTCACGCGTGGCGTGGCACCCAGGGATCATCTTTTTCCGGCCAATGCGACGCCTTCGGTATTTGTCATGAGCAACCCGATGCAGCCCATTCCTGATGCGTTCAAAGCACAGGGCATCAAGTGTATTACCTTGCCGGATATTCGTTGGCAACGATGTGACATCAAAGCAATTACCCTGCTTGCCAACAGTCTGCTTAAACAGCAGGCACATGAGCAGGGTGCACAGGAAGCCCTATTGATAAAAGACGGACATCTGACCGAGGGCGCGGCCAGCAATGCCTACATCGTCAAGAATGGCGTTATCTACACCCCTGAAAAAAATGCAGAGGTATTGCCCGGTATCACCCGTGATGTTGTATTACGCCTTGCAGAACAGGCAGGCATCGAACTGCATCAACAGATGATCACTGAAGCCGAATTACATGATGCTGACGAGATCTGGATTTCAAGTTCAACCCGAGAAATGTTACCTGTCACTCTGCTGGATGATCATCCGGTCGGAAACGGGCAACCAGGTCCGGTCTGGCAACGCTTGATTACGCTGTATCAGCATTTGAAGCAGGAGCAGAATCTTGGCTGACAGCACACAAGAAACACTGCTTGAGTTTCCCTGCGAATTCCCCATCAAGGCGATGGGCATCAGCAGTGATAACTTCGATGCACTGGTGGTTGAAATTGTCCGCAGACATGTAAGCGAACTGCCMGAGCTGCGGTCAGCAGCAAACAAAGCTCAGGTGGTAAATATACTTCAGTCACGGTGCTGATTCAGGCCACCAGCAAGGCACAGCTTGATGCGATTTATCAGGA
>NZ_APHR01000027.1 GCF_000349205.1 Methylophaga lonarensis MPL
TCAGATTTTCTGTCATCGCTTATTGATACAGCTGACCTTGATGTCTGATCAGCCATGCGGGTGAATATTGGCCGGATCATGATGCGTCCAATGCACCACACCGCCTTCCTCGTTCCATTCATAACGTCCGTAAATACTCACACTGTCGCCAGTCTTGAGTGAGTCAATGCGCGGTGCAAGTTCGATATTGTGAGCAATTAGCAAGGTATGGCCGCTCTCCAGTTCAATCACAAAGCGCTGATGGCGGGGTCTGTCGGGCAGTAATCGAACGACGGTACCTTCTACCTGCAGTTGAACTCGACTTTGTTCATCGGCAAATAGTTGTTCGGCCGTCAGCGGAGCATCGAGTGATCGTGGCTGATCAAGTTGCGGCGGGTAGTAGTTGCCGATCAGCAATACAAATGCAAAGGCGATGATCAGCCAGATGCGTTGGGTTTGTCTTCGTGTCAGTTTAATCATGCTATCTGCCCTGTGATGAGCTTCTCCACTCTGTGTTTCTGCTTTGTCTGAATGCTTTTGTTCTGACCAATATTTGTGCGAGGGAGACTATGCCACATTTAAGCTGAACAAACACTGAAGCAGGTCAAGCTGCAGCTTGCGCGCCATACAGTCGCTGACAGGTAAAAATTGTCCCGTCTGTGAAAAGTTGGCAGGTGCTTGAATATCCGCTAACAGCTTGATATTGGTGGGCTGGATACTGTTTACCAGTATATTTATATAGCGATTGATGATTTCATGTTATTAACAGTCACCGTTATAATAGCTGGTCTAATTTATAGCGTTTCAGAGAGCTTCGATGTACCAATACGATGAGTACGATCAAACGATGATTGATCAGCGGGTTAAGCAGTACCGCGATCAAACGCGTCGTTTTCTGGCCGGTGAGCTGACAGAAGATCAGTTCCGTCCGTTACGGTTGATGAATGGTCTGTATATTCAGACCCATGCACCTATGTTACGCGTTGCCATTCCTTACGGCATGATGACCGCGACACAGGTCAGAATGATTGCGCATGTCGCACGTAAATACGACAAAAGTTTTGTCCACTTCACCACCCGCCAAAATTTTCAGATGAACTGGCCCAAGCTGGAAGATGTGCCGGATATTCTTGAAGCCTTGGCCAGTGTTCAGATGCATGCCATTCAAAGCAGTGGTAACTGCATTCGTAACGTGACATCAGATCAACTTGCAGGTGTGAATGCGAACGAGATTGAAGATCCACGTCCATGGGCAGAGATTGTCAGACAATGGTCAACCTTCCATCCCGAGTTTGCTTACTTACCACGTAAATTCAAAATTGCAGTGATTGGTAGCCCTGAAGACAGGGCGGCAACCAAGCTGCACGATATCGGGCTACACCTGGTTAAAAACCATGATGGTCAGGTCGGCTTTGAGGTGTTTGTTGGCGGTGGACTGGGACGAACTCCGGTCATCGGCGTGCAAATTCGTCCTTTCCTGGAAAAACAGGATCTGTTGTCTTACCTGGAAGCAATTTTACGTGTCTATAACCGTCTGGGTCGTCGCGACAACAAATACAAAGCACGGATCAAAATCACTGTTCGTGAGCATGGAATTAATCACATCCGCGAGCTGGTGGAAGCGGAGTGGGTGCAAATTCGTGAACAGTTAAAGCTGGATCAAAAAGAAATCGATCGGGTGAAGCAATATTTCACCGAGCCTGACTACGAGCTGGATGCAGAGCAAGACACCAGCTACAGCGAAATGCTTGGACAGGATGCGGCATTTGCGCGTTGGGCCAAGCAAAATACTGCAGATCATAAAGTGCCGGGCTACCGGGCAGTTTATGTATCACTGAAAAAGCCGGGTGTACCTCCCGGTGATATCACCTCGGATCAGCTTGAAGTACTGGCTGATTTGGCTGAGGAGTTCAGCTTTGCAGAAATTCGTTCTACCCATACTCAAAACCTGATTTTCACTGACGTTAAGCAGGCCGATTTATATGCCTTGTGGTTGAGGCTGGAAGCAGAAGGGCTGGCAACACCCAACATCAATACACTGACAGATATCATTTGCTGCCCAGGATTGGACTATTGTGGTTTGGCTAACGCAACCTCAATCCCGCTTTCATTGCAGATTTCAGAAAAATTTGATGATCTGGATTATCTGTATGACCTTGGCGATATCAAGATCAAATTCTCAGGTTGTATGAACGGCTGTGCTCATCAAAGTGTCGGTCATATCGGCATTTTGGGCGTCGATAAAAAAGGCGAGGAGTGGTATCAGTTTACGCTGGGTGGCAGCTCTGAAGCCGATGCCTCACTGGGTGAACGGCTTGGCCGGGCGATCCCTAAAGAAGACGTCGTCAAAACGGTTACGGAAATACTCGATGCCTATGTAGACCTTCGTCATCAGGACGAAGCATTCCTGGCAACTGTCAGACGTGTGGGGATAGAGCCATTCAAGGAGCGTGTATATGCTGATAATTAAAGACAGAGAAATCGTTGAAGACAACTGGGTTCACTTGTCGGATGACGATTCACTGATAGACGGCAACATCACGGTGACGCTGACGCGATGGCAGGAGCAACACGAGATATTGTCAAAACACGGTTCCGGCCTGGGTATTCGTTTGTCAGGCGATGATCCACTTGAAGAGCTGGTGCCGGATCTGCATCATTTTCAATTGGTGGTTTTGCTGTTTCCGGTCTTTACCGATGGTCGTTGTTACTCATATGCGCGCCTGCTTAGAGATCGCTACCACTTCAAAGGTGAAATCCGTGCCCAGGGTGATGTGTTGCGAGATCAACTGTTCAACATGTCGCAATGTGGCATCAACAGCTTTGAACTAGCCAAGCCAGAAACTGCTGAGCAGGCTCTGTCTGCCTTTGATGACTTCACCGAAAGTTATCAGGCGACGGTGTTGCGTCCAGAACCGCTTTATCGTCGACGTTGAGTTAGACGGCAGTGGCTGTTTTCGCCATTGGCGATGTTCAGGGATGTTATGACGTTCTGGTCAGATTACTGGAACGCATCGACTTCAGCCCAGAAAGCGATCAAATATGGCTGGCGGGTGATCTGGTCAACCGCGGACCCAATTCGGCTGATGTACTGCGCTTTTGCATGCGCTATCCAGCGTCAGTCAAAGTGGTGCTTGGTAACCACGATCTGCATCTGCTTGCCAACGCTGCCGGCGTTACTGAAAAGAAGCATCGCCTCGATACCTTGAACTCGGTGTTAACCGCCGAGGATAGTGAGGCGATGCTGAACTGGCTTCGTCATCAACCATTGTTTTATCACGATGCAGACTTACAGTTCAGCATGGTGCATGCCGGATTACCACCGGAATGGTCGATTCAGGATGCACTGGATCGAGCTGCCGAGGTTGAAACAGTGCTGCGTGGAGAGCGATGGCGAGAATTCTTCAAACACATGTATGGCAACAAACCCAAACGCTGGTCAGAGGATCTTGCTGGCTGGGATCGAATGAGATACATCACCAACTGCTTCACCCGCTTGCGTTATTGTCATGAAGATGGTCGCCTGGCGCTCAGGTTCAAAGGGGCACCTGCCGATCGGCCAGCCAAACAAAAGCCCTGGTTTGCCATGCCTAATCGACGTAGCGAAAATGACCGAATTGTCTTTGGTCATTGGTCCATGTTGGGTACTGGGCAGTATGGCAATGTCTTTTCACTGGATAGCGGAGCCGTCTGGGGCGATGAATTGACGGCTGTCAGAATTGATCAGCAGCCTTATCAGTGGTTTACCGTTGAGGCCGGGCGTCAGGCACAAGACATTAAACAGCCGGTGCGCTTTTTTCAGCGCTGGCTGTAACAGGCTGTTAGGCAATAAAATTTAAACAAAGTACAATAATTCTCTTTTCTCGTATTCCTGGATCTCTGACAAGATGAGCAATATCAAAACATTCTCTGGTGATTACTCTGCAAAAAACATGAAAATCGCCATTGTAGCGGGACGTTTCAACGACTTTGTTGTAGAAAGTCTTATCTCTGGTGCGGTTGATTGTCTGTTGCGCCATGGTGGCAGCGAGAGTGATATTGAAATCGCCAGAGTACCCGGCGCGGTTGAAATTCCACTCGCTGTTCAACGTATGGGCCGTACCGGCAAGTACGACGCAATTATTGCCTTGGGAGCCGTCATTCGTGGTGGTACTCCTCATTTTGACTATGTCGCCGGTGAATGTTCGAAAGGACTGGGTCAATTGACATTGCAGCTTGATATCCCGGTTTCATTTGGTGTGCTGACAGTCGACACCATCGAACAAGCTATTGAGCGTGCGGGCACCAAAGCTGGAAATAAAGGTGCTGAGGCGGCAATGGGTACCATGGAGATGGTAAACGTGCTGCGTCACATTGAGACAGCGAAATAATCATGGCGGCAGGCTTACCCAGAACTCAGGCCAGACGTGCAGCTGTTCAGGCATTGTATCAGTCACTTGTGAATGATCAACGCCCTGAACCATCAGCATTAGAGTTTGTGACTGCAGAATATGCTGATCGCATCGACAAGAATTATTTCAATGACTTGGTAGCTGGTGTTCTCAATGAGATGTCTAAGATTGATGAAGCCTTGTCCTTTGCGGTTGATCGTGAATTGACAGCTATTGATCCGGTTGAAGCATCTGTTCTGAGACTTGCGGTCTATGAGTTTCTGGCCAAACCGGAGATTCCATACAGAGTCGTTCTTAATGAAGCGGTAGAGCTCGCCAAATCATTTGGTGGTGAGCAGGGACACAAATATGTCAACGGTGTGCTTGACAAGGTTGGCTCAAAACTTCGGCCAGCTGAGTATCAGACTGCCAAGGCTGCCCGCAATCGAAAATAGTGCTTGCGCCAAGCCAGCAAATTGTTACCCGGATAATGAATACTCTCCGGATCATTGATAGACGGCAAATACGGATTTTACTTTGGCGGCAAACGAGTTCTCACTCATCCAGACCTATTTTGCACATTTGACCAGCGGCCGTGCCGATGTGGTCAAAGGTATCGGTGATGATTGTGCCTTACTGAGAGGACCCGCGACACAGCTGCTGGCGGTATCTATCGATACACTAGTGGAGGGGGTACACTTCTTTGCCGATGTTGAGCCTTTCCGTCTGGGCTATAAAAGTCTGGCGGTTGGGCTAAGTGATTTAGCCGCCATGGGTGCGGAACCGGCCTGGTTTACGCTGGCGTTGACACTGCCAGAAAATAATACTGCCTGGCTTGAATCATTTACCGCCGGTCTTGCTGAATTGGCAAAAAAACACAATGTGCAGCTGGTGGGTGGTGATACTACTCGCGGCCCATTGACCATCAGCATTCAGGTACACGGCCATGTGCCTGAAGCCGCAGCCTTGCGGCGAGATACGGCCAGAGCAGGTGACAAAATATGCGTCACGGGCACACTGGGTGATGCCGGTGCCGCACTTAATAGCCGATTAACAGGCCTCAGCCTGCAAGCACTGAGCGCAGATCAACAAGCATACCTGTGGTCACGACTGGAATTGCCGACACCTCGCAACATCACTGGAAAAATGCTCAGACATCGTGCCCATGCTGCGATTGATATTTCAGATGGTCTATTGGCTGACCTTGGCCATATCCTTGAGGCCAGCAAACTTGGTGCAATGCTCAATATTGATAGCTTGCCGATGTCAGAGGCGTTAAAGCAGCTTCCGCGTACTACCGCGATAAGCCTGGCACTGACTGCAGGTGATGACTACGAACTCTGTTTCACAGTGCCTGCCGATAGACTCCATGAACTGCTTGAAACCGATGTTGAAGTGACCTGTATCGGCGAGATTACCTCAGTGCCGGGATTGGTGCTGGTTGATCATACTGGTAGAGTGGTTGAACCTCCGTCAACAAGTATTGGATATGACCACTTCAAGTAATAAACCTGACTTCCGGCAACTGCTCAAACGTCCCGCCTGTTTTGCTGCTTTGGGTTTTGGGGCTGGCCTGTCTCCAAAAGCACCAGGAACGGCCGGGACTGTGGTCGCTATTCCGATTTATCTATTGCTCCAGCCTTTGTCTGTGTTCTGGTATTTACTGGCAACGCTTGCCGCATTTGTGATTGGCATCTGGTTATGTCAGCAGGCGGTCAACTGGTTGCAACAAGAAGATCCATCTGCGGTCGTCTGGGATGAGATTGTCGGTTATCTGGTCACCATGATCATGGCACCACAGGGCTGGCAATGGGTAATCGCCGGTTTTGTGTTATTCCGGCTGTTTGATATTTGGAAACCGTGGCCGGTCAAACTGGCAGATCAGCAGGTTCACGGTGGTTTCGGCATCATGCTTGATGATGTGATTGCGGCAATCTATGCCGCAATCTGTTTGCAATTACTCTACTTCCTGCTCTGATTATTTAAACGCTGCCTTGAATCTTGTTTGGAAGCTGGAGAGATCGAAATGGTGGTTCTGCGTGCCATATTGCTCAATTTTTATCGCGCCGAGCAATGAAGCGATGCGTCCGGTTTCTTCCCAGGTTTTGCCGTGCATGATGCCATGCAGTAAACCGGCCCGGTAAGCATCACCACAGCCGGTCGGGTCCTTGATCTCCGCAGCCTGGGCGCATGGAATGTCAATACGTTTGTTTTCAGTATAGATACAGGAGCCTTTGCTGCCACGAGTAATAATCAGTGCCTCAACATGGCGGGCAATATCGTGGGGCGACAGGCCAGTCTTGTTCTGGAACATCTGTGCTTCATAGTCATTGAGCGCGATAAAACTGGCCTGTTTAACAAACTGCATCAGCTCATCACCATCGAACATCGGCAAACCCTGACCAGGATCGAAAATGAAAGGGATATTCGCTTGATGAAATTGCTGGGAGTGCTGAATCATGCCATCGCGGCCATCAGGGGCAATGATTCCCAGGCTAATGTGTTCGGCATCGGCAATAGTGTTTTCATGGGCATGACTCATTGCGCCTGGATGAAAGGCCGTGATCTGGTTATCGTCGATATCGGTCGTGATGAATGCCTGCGCGGTGTATGTTTCATCAATCACTCTGACATGTCGGCGATTGATGCCATGCTTGTCCATCCATTCGGCATAACTGGCAAAGTCGCGGCCAACAGTCCCCATCGGTACAGGGTCGTCTCCGAGTAGTTTGAGGTTGTAGGCAATATTGCCGGCACAACCACCAAACTCACGTCGTAATTCCGGCACCATAAAGGCGACGTTCAACATATGCACCTTGTCAGGCAGAATGTGATTTTTAAAGTGATCGGGGAATACCATAATGGTGTCGAAGGCAAAAGAGCCGCAGATGAGTGCAGACATGGCGCTATCCTTGTTCGATAAGAATGTGTTGATGGTCAGCCATGAGTTTGAGCTTACCATTGAGAAAATCAGTCAGATAATGGCCGACAACCTCGTTGCGCCAGCCTTGTTGTAACGGCAAATCGTCTTCACCTCGCACCAGACGTTCAATGTCTTTGCGACTGGCAATGGCAGAAGGTGTGACCGAACATTCGTCTGAATATTTACGCAGTAGCGCCATCAGTGCGTCAATCAGCGCTTCTTGTTGATTGGTCAGCGGGACCGGTTTTTTCATTATCGGCCACTCCGCTTCCGGAGTTTCGATTGCCTTGGCAATCTGCTGCAAGATTTCTGTGCCATCTCGTTCGATATCTCTGGCTTCGTATCCCCGGATGCGTGACAGTTTCTCCATACTGGTCGGCATGAATCTCGCCAGATCGAGCATGATTTCATCTTTGATAATCCAGCGCCGTGGCCGATTACGCTGAATAGCCTGTTGCTCACGCCAGATGGCCAGTTTTTCAAGTACTGCCAGTTGTATGCCTTTGAGCTTGCCTGCACCTCGAATCTTACGCCAGATAAATGCCGGATCTGACTGATAGGTTTCGCTGCGTGACAATGCGGAAAAATCTTCTTCGAGCCAGGTAAGCCTGGCTTGCTTTGTCAGTGACTCAAGCATTATCAGGTATATGTCACGCAAGTAACGAACATCGTCAGCGGCATACTCGAGTTGAGCGTCTGACAGCGGCCGTTGTTTCCAGTCTGTCCGGGAGTGAGCCTTGTCTAAATCGACGTCCAGCAGCGTTTTTACCATGCTGGCATAACCGGTCTGGTCACCATAACCAAGCATGGTGGCGGCCAATTGCGTATCAAAAATCTTTTGAGGCAGTTCACCTCGCAGCATATAGAGCAGTTCGAGATCCTGCCGAGCGGCATGAAACACCAGAGTTGTGTCCGGGTGATAAAACAGATCAAGCAGCGGATCCAGATTTGACAGTGCTAACGGATCTACGCAGGCAATTACCGATTCATTGGCGACCTGGATCAGACACAGCTGCGGGTAGTATGTTTTTTCTCTGAGAAACTCGGTGTCTACGGCTAGCCATTGACTGCCAGCGAGTTGTGCACATAACTCATCCAGTTGCGCTGGCTGGTCTACAAATAAAACGGTCATTCGGGATTCCGACAAAATAACGCATTATAACCAAAGCACAGGTGGCACCGCTTGGCGATACCTCGGATGCGCCATCAGCATTCACTAGTCAATGACTTACTGAACTGCGGATGTCTCTCGTATTCTGGCCAGTTCAATGACCTGGCTGATGGCATCGACAATAATCTCAGGTTGCTGTTGCGGTATGGCATGTCCGCTTTTGTGCGCAAAAATGTGTCTGCTGAGCGGCGACAAGCGGGTCAAATCCTGCTGGAGTCGGGTCCAGATTTTCTCGCGTTGCGCGGCAGCTTCATTACCCATCCAATCAGATCGCCCGCGGCTGATAACAATGAGAGGAATGCTGGGAATCACTGCATTCTGTTGTACTTGTGTGGCGCTTTGATGCATGGCGGTGATTTCCGCCACTGAGGCGCGGTAGGCACGTTCTCTTAACATGACATGCTTGTCTGCGTGATAATCGATCTCACTGCTTTTTTGCAGAATCAACACATTGGAGCCGCGTCCAGGGTTCTGGGGCAGTTTGATTTCAAGCTGCTCATGCTGACGCTCATGTGATGAATCCACCAGAATCATGCCTGCAATATCGTCTGGATTATTGGCGGCGAACAGACGGACGTTATAGCCGCCAAAAGAGTGGCCCACCATTACGTACGGAGGTGGGATGTCAGCATTTTTCAGTAATACCTCAAGCTCCGAGACGATACGGGAACTGTCTCTGGGGCGGGGGCCAAAGTCACTCCATCCATAACCAGGCCGATCAAACACGCACACTTTGCTGGTACTGGCAGCGGCAACCTGCACAGGTAACCAGTCTGTGGAGTCATCCCCCAGTCCGACGTCGATGATAACCGTGGGCGCACCTTCGCCTTTGCAATGAATATGCAGTTTGTAGCCACCGACATCATGGCGTTCCCCAGGCATTGGCGGAAATGCAAAAGCGCTACCTGACAGGCTGACGGCCAAAGCAAAAAAAACAGAATTAATGGAAAAGGACATGGCGACTCCACGATACCCATGATGTCCCAATGAGATTGTGTTGCAAGCAACAAAGTTCCGTTGGTTGCAGCCAGCATTTGATGAACTAAGTTTCTGAATTTAATTTGCTTATTAGACTCTGGCGTCCATATTCAGAAATGCCAATATGGCGTCTTCGTCAAAGGGCCAATTGAGTTCATGACCCTTACCGCTGCGCAGTACCGGGATTCGGATTCCATATTGTTCGACCAGCTGGTCGTTGTCACCAATCTCAACCAGCTCCAGCTGATAGTCTGGGCTCAATCCGGCGTTATGTATTGTCTGTTCAGCCAGTTCGCAGAGATGGCAACCTGCAGTGGTGAATAATTGCAGTTTGATCATTTTTCGCGCAATCGAGGCATCAAATCAACAAAGTTGCAGGGTTTGTGGCGAGCATCCAGTTGATGGATCAAAATTTCATCCCATGCGGTCATACAAGCACCAGATGAGCCAGGCAAACAAAAAATAAAAGTGCCGTTGGCGACACCGGCCACTGCTCTGGATTGAATGGTGGAAGTGCGAATCGTTGAGTATGAAATCTGCCTGAACAATTCACCAAAACCTTCAATGGTTTTATCAAACAAGACGCTGATAGCTTCCGGTGTGCCATCTCGTCCGGTCATGCCTGTGCCACCGGTGGTAATGATGGCCTGAATGTTTTCGTCGGCGATCCATCGCGAAACGATGGCGCGAATGGCATATATGTCATCCCGAACGATGGCTTGTTCAGCGAGAAGATGACCGGAGGCGAGCAGGCGCTCGCGCAACAGGGCGCCAGATTTGTCGTCAGCCGCGCTGCGCGTGTCAGAAACTGTCAAAACTGCAATATTGACGGGAATGAATTCAGCTTGCATCGGAGGATCCGTTTAAGTGCGGGCATTCAGTATAGTCAGCGAGGGATTGTCGGTCTAGAATTCATACTGTCACGAAAGGAGAGACGACAATGAAAAAAATAATAAGTGTAAGTGCGTTGACTGTTTTACTGACAGCCTGTGCCGCAGATGATCCGAACAAACGCATGAAAACCGGGGCAGCCGTGGGGGCCGCTGCAGGTGCAGCAGCCGGATATGCCGTTGATCGAGGCACCGGTGGCGCTCTTGTCGGCGCAGCGGTTGGAGCATTAGCCGGCGGTGCGGTTGGTCGGTATATGGACAACCAACAGCGTGAAATGGAAGCCATACTGGCAGAGCAGGAAACTCAGCATGCTATCGAACTGCAACGAATGGAAGATGAGTCTCTGAAGATTAACGTTTCAAACGAAATATCTTTTGATTTCGATAGCGCCGCGCTGAAGCCAGCCTTTATGCCGACTCTGGAAAATGTTGCGGGTGTCTTGCAGCGCTACCCAAGAACAGTGATTCATGTCGTAGGACATACCGACAGCATCGGCTCAGACAGTTACAATATGCAGCTTTCGCAGCGCCGAGCTCAGTCTGTGGCCGATTATTTTTCAGGTCAGGGCGTCACCCAGGATCGACTGGTTGTGACCGGGCGAGGCAAGACCGAACCGCGCGCAAGCAACGATACCGAGGCTGGACGTCAGCTGAATCGCCGAGTGGAGATATATGTCAAACCGATCATCGAAGGACAGGAAAGCGAAGCCTACCAAACGCCGCGCAGTTACCAGTGACAACAGCAATCTGATATACGGCCTGCACGCAGTGCAGGCCGCACTTGATGCGCCATCCAGCCGGGTCATTGAAGTGTGGCTGGCGGATGCGCGGCATGATCAGCGAGTCAAAGCAATCGCTGAGTCAGCAGACAGACTGGGTTTAAAAACACATGCTGTTGAACGCGAGCAGCTGGACGAACTACTGCCTGACAAAATACATCAGGGCTGTATTGCTCGCTGTAAGCCACTCGAAGCCTTGGGAGAAATTGAGCTGGGCATGTTGCTTGATGATCTTGAGCAGCAACCGCTATTGCTGATTTTGGATGGCGTTCAGGACCCACACAATCTCGGCGCTTGTTTGCGAACAGCAGAAGCAGCTGGTGCACATGCAGTGATTGCACCCAAGGATAGAGCTTCAGGTCTGACGGCAACTGCGATCAAGATATCCAGTGGATCTGCCGAGCGATTGCCATTTTTTCAGGTGACCAATCTGGCCCGAGTGTTACGCGAGCTTCAGCAGCGTGGAATATGGATCATCGGTACTTCCGGGGAGAGTGAGCAATCGCTGTACCAGTCCGGATTGACCGGACCGGTCGCAATTGTACTGGGCGCAGAAGGTAAAGGTATCCGCCGGCTGACCCGAGAGCATTGTGACGAAGTGGTGTTTATTCCAATGCAAGGACAGACCGAGAGTCTCAATGTTTCTGTCGCGGCCGGTGTCTGTTTGTATGAAGCCTATCGTCAGCGTCTCTTGTGACGATCAGTATATATAAAGTAGAATGCTCGATTGCCTGAGATAAGCTTGGGCAAAAACTCCTTGCTTTCCGGAAGCCCGGAAAGCTGATTAAACCGTGAGGAGCTCTAATGAGACATTACGAAATCGTGTTTCTGGTCCACCCTGACCAGAGCGAACAAGTGCCTGCCATGATCGAGCGTTATACCCAAACGCTGACCAGCAACGGTGGCACTATTCACCGTCTGGAAGACTGGGGTCGTCGCCAACTGGCTTACCCTATCAACAAGGTTCACAAAGCGCATTACGTGCTGATGAACGTTGAATGTGACGTTGCCCAGCTGAACGAAGTTACCACTGCGTTCCGCTACAACGATGCGGTTATCCGTCATCTGGTTGTCAACGCTGACGAAGCTGTTACCGAGCCATCACCAATGATGCGCAAAGACGAAGACAGCAGACCTGCGCAAGCCAACTAAAATCTAGGAGAATTCACATGGCACGTTTTTTCAGACGTAGAAAGTTTTGCCGTTTCACCGCTGAAGGTGTGAAACAAATCGATTACAAAGATGTAAACCTGCTCAAGAACTACATCACCGAAACGGGCAAAATCGTGCCCAGCCGCATCACAGGCACCAAGGCGCGTTACCAGCGTCAACTGTCTACCTGTGTCAAGCGCGCACGGTTCCTGGCGCTGATTCCTTACTGCGATATGCACAAGTAAGAATCACGGTTCCTGACATAGCCTAAGCAAGAAACACCAAAATGCTGCGCTCAATGGCCGGTTTTGCGATGAAGGGATTATGGCAGTCCGCCTTTGTGGTGGCGCTGTTGTCCCTCGGTGCTTTGTTATTGCCGCCACTGTCATACCTCGCTTCAGGGGTTATCGTGCTGGCGACATTGAGAATCGGTCCGGTAGAGGGTGCAAAAGTACTCGCTGCCGCATTGCTGGTCGCTATTATTGCGGCAAGTTTGATACTGGGGCAGTACAGCCTGGCATTAATCATGTTTGTGACCAGTTGGTTGCCTGTTTATGGCATCACGCTGGTACTGGGCTACAGTCGCTCCATGACGCTCAGTCTTCTCGCTTCAGCGGGGTTGGGCATTGCAGTGGTGCTGGCAATACATCTGTTCATAGCAGAACCAGCGGCATGGTGGTTTGGCATGCTGACGCCGCTGATGGAACTGTTGCAAGGCACAGATGGCTGGCAACTGGATCAGGCTCAGACGCAAGCGCTGTTTTCTGAAATCGCAAAACTGATGACCGGGCTGATGGCAGCGGCTGTAATGCTCAATGTGGTCATTGGTTTACTGATTGGTCGGGCATGGCAGGCGTCACTGTATGATCCGGGCGCCTTTGGTAATGAGTTTTGCCAGATTCGTCTCGGCAAACCAGCGGCCTTGCTGACAACAGCGTTGTTATTGCTGACATTACTGAGTCTGCCGGCTGGCCTGCAGTTTATCGTCGACTGTCTGCCGGTGATGCTGGTTGTGTTTGCCCTGCAGGGTATTGCGATTGCGCATGCATTGGTCAGACAGCGCAACAAGTCAAAATTCTGGCTGATCGCGATGTATGTCATGCTGGTATTCATGCTGCCGCAAATGGTGTTATTGCTGGCGATGTTGGGTGTAATCGAACAATGGGTTAATTTCCGCAAACATTCTTCTGAGAATAATGCGGAGTAAATTTTAAGAGCAGCCACATGCTGCGAATGAGGGTAGAACGATGCAAGTAATTTTGCTGGAAAAAGTTCAAAAACTGGGCAATCTGGGCGAAGAAGTTTCTGTAAAATCAGGATTCGGTCGCAACTATCTGGTGCCTAAAGGCAAGGCACTGCCTGCAACCAAGCGTAACCGCGAAGTGTTTGAATCACGTCGCGCCGAGCTTGAAGCGGCAGCGGCTAAACTGCTGACAGAAGCAGAAGCTCGCAAGACTAAACTGCTTGCGGCGGGTGATGTTAATATCATGGCTAATGCTGGCGTTGAAGGTAAACTGTTTGGCTCAGTCACTGCTGCTGACATCGCTGACGCATTGAATGCGGCTGGCGCTGATGTTGACCGCAACGAAGTGCGTCTGCCAACGGGTGCACTGCGTCATACTGGCGAGTACAAAATTGACATTCAACTACATGCTGATGTGGTAGTTGCAGTCAATGTTAACGTCACATCAGAAGCAGAACTGCAAGCGCGTGCAGAAGCTGAAGAAGCCAGAAAAGCTCGTGAAGCTGCTCTGGAAGAAGCTGAAGCGATTGCCAAGGCGCAAGAGCAAGAATAAGTATGCCTCAGGACGGGCGAGCAACTCGCCCGTCCTGTCTTTTTGTCCAACGCCTCTGAATGATTGTTGTTCAGGGATTGGATGTTGAGTGAATTGCAAGCATTCAGGTGACTGCTGTGGAAGAGATCAACTATTCCGACCCATATCCGGATAATGATACGCAGGCCCTGAAAGTACCCCCAAACTCCATCGAAGCCGAGCAATCTGTGCTGGGCGGTTTAATGCTCGACAACAGTGCTTGGGAACAAGTCGCTGATATTCTGGTTGAGCAGGATTTCTACAGACACGATCATCAACTTATTTTCCGTGCTATCCGGACTTTGCTGGATCAAGCGCAACCGGTTGATGTAATCACCCTGGCCGAGTGGCATGACAAGCACGGTGAACTGGATAAAGTCGGTGAGCTGGCCTATCTGGGTCATCTGGCTGGCAATACGCCCAGTGCTGCAAACATTGCCGCCTACGCATCCATCGTGCGTGAGCGCTCTATCCTGCGTCAGCTGATTCAGGTCGGTAACAGTATCTCGAATATGGCGTTCAAGCCGGAAGGGCTGTCGACCGAGGATATGCTGGATAAGGCTGAACGACACGTTTTTGAGATCGCAGAAAAAGGTGCTCGACGTGGCGGTGGTTTCATCCAGGTCAAAGATGTTTTAACCAAGGTCGTGGATCGTATTGACACGCTGTTTGAACAAGACAGTGCCATCACGGGTTTGCCAACTGGCTTTATCGATTTTGATGATCAAACGTCAGGGCTGCAGCCGGCCGACTTGATCATTGTGGCGGGTCGCCCATCCATGGGTAAAACCACCTTTGCCATGAATCTTGCCGAAAATGCAGCCATACACAGCAAGCAGCCGGTGGCCGTATTCAGTATGGAAATGCCGGCTGACTCACTGGCGATGCGGATGCTGTCCTCACTTGGTCGAATTGATCAGCATCGTCTAAGGACAGGTCGTCTCAACGATGACGACTGGCCAAGACTGACTTCAGCGATTGCCTTGCTGAATGATGCACCACTATTTATTGACGACACGCCCGCATTGTCACCGACCGAATTACGGGCGCGTGCACGTCGGCTCAAACGCGAGCACGGCCTGAGTCTGATTGTGATCGACTACCTGCAATTGATGCAGGGCTCTGGCAAGTCAACCGAGAATCGTGCGACAGAAATTTCAGAAATTTCACGCTCACTCAAAGCGCTTGCCAAAGAGCTTGAAGTACCCGTCATTGCGCTGTCGCAGCTCAATCGAAGTCTTGAACAGCGTCCCAATAAACGTCCGGTGATGTCAGATTTGCGTGAGTCCGGTGCGATTGAGCAGGATGCTGACTTAATTGTGTTTATCTATCGCGATGAAGTCTACAACGAAGATTCTGCCGATAAAGGCAAGGCTGAAATCATTATCGGCAAGCAACGTAACGGTCCGATAGGCACAGTTGCACTGACCTTCCAGGGCAAATACACACGTTTTGAAAATTTTGCACCCAGTTATTACGACGAATACGCTGATTCCAACGAGTGATGAACTACCCGTTAGCCTCCATTGACACCGCTGCACTGCAACATAATCTGCAGCAAGCCAGACGATTTGCTCCAAATAGTCGAATCATGTCCGTTATCAAGGCCAATGGTTATGGTCACGGTTTGCTGCCGATAGCAAACGCGCTGCTGGAGACGGATGCCTATGCCGTGGCCAGGCTGGATGAGGCGGTGCTGCTTCGTCAGGGGGGTATTAACCACGCAATTGTGGTGCTGGAGGGGATGCATACCCGCGAGCAGTTTCAGTGCGCAATTGATCAACAGATCACGCCGGTATTGCACTTAGCCGAGCATGTCGAATTGCTGTTGAAATGTAATGGACAGGTTCCCTTTTGCTGGTTAATGCTGGAAACCGGCATGCACCGGCTTGGCATGCCAGCTGAAGCGTTGCGATTGGCAAAACAACAGTTGAATAGTGCCGGATATACCGACCAACAATTGGGTCTGATGAGCCATTTTGCCAATTCCGACTTGTTGGACGATAGTCGCAATAGTGCCCAGATTTCTGTGATGCGTCAGCTGGTCACAGAAACTGGTTTATCAGCTTGCATGGCCAACTCGGCAGCGATCATCAGTTTGCCAGATGCTCATTATCAATGGGTGCGCCCTGGACTGATGTTGTATGGCGTTTCTCCATTTAACGAGCAATCTGCCAAAGACCTTGGTTTGAAACCGGTCATGCAACTGCGCTCGACACTGATTGCCACGCAATTACTCAAACCGGGCGATCAGGTTGGCTATGGTGGTGAGTGGACAGCCACCAAAGCGACGCGTATGGGCGTTGTCAGTTGTGGTTATGGTGACGGCTATCACCGGCATTTGAGCAACCGCGGTAATGTGATCATTCGGGACCGACTGCTGCCGGTCATTGGCCGGGTTTCGATGGATACCATTTGCATAGATCTTGAGCATTGCCCGGCAGCCATGCCAGGTGATGAAGTGTTGTTGTGGGGGAGCACACAATTACCGGTTGAGCAGGTGGCAATGAGTGCCGGGACGATAGCCTATGAACTGCTGTCGGTGCTGACACAACGAGTGCATAGGGATTATTGCGATGGCCAAAGCTAAACGTATTTATGTCTGCAAGGAATGTGGCGCACAGACGCCCCAATGGGCGGGACGTTGTAGTGATTGCGGTGCCTGGAACAGTCTGGAAGAACAGTTATTGACGGCAAGCACTGCCAGCGCACAGGCGACGGTGAGTCGACATTCGGGCTATGCCGGAGAACAAAAAAATGAAGTGCTGCCACTTCAGGCTGTGACTTCTGAACAGGCAGTGCGTTGGACCACAGGCTTACCCGAACTCGACCGGGTACTGGGCGGAGGGCTGGTCACGGGATCGGTCGTGCTGATTGGTGGCGATCCGGGCATCGGTAAATCAACCTTGTTGTTGCAGGCAATGGCCTCAATGGCGGCCAGTAGTGGCTTGAGTCCACTTTATGTCAGTGGTGAAGAATCCTTACAGCAAATTCGCCTGCGAGCTGAGCGATTACAACTGGAACAATCGCCTGTGGATCTCTTGGCAGAGACACATGCCGAGCAAATGATTGCAACAGCCAGGCAGCGTCAACCTCAGGTTATGGTGATTGACTCCATTCAGACCGTGTTTACAGAACTATTGCAATCCGCACCGGGCACCGTTGCGCAGGTGCGTGAGAGTGCCGCCCAGTTGGTACGCTTTGCCAAATCTACCGGTACCACCATGATTCTGGTCGGTCATGTCACCAAGCAGGGTGCTTTGGCTGGACCGAGAGTACTGGAGCACATGGTCGATACAGTGCTTTATTTTGAAGGTGATACGTCAACACGATTTCGTATATTAAGGGCAGTGAAGAATCGTTTTGGCGCAGTGAACGAGCTGGGTGTGTTTGGCATGACCGAGCTCGGGCTGAAAGAAGTCAGTAACCCGTCAGCTATTTTTCTGTCGCGCGGCGAGAAGGCGGTTCCCGGCAGTGTGGTCACCGTCGTTCGCGAGGGTAGCCGACCACTTCTGGTCGAAGTTCAAGCGTTGGTAGACGATAGTCCGCTTGGCAACCCAAGGCGGGTGTCAGTTGGTCTTGAGCAAAATCGTTTGGCAATGTTGCTGGCAATCCTGCATCGTCATGGTGGCATTACCTGTCACGATCAGGATGTGTTTATTAATGTCGTGGGCGGCGTCAAACTCAGTGAAACAGGGGCTGATCTGGCGGTGTTGGCGGCGGTGCTCTCCAGCCTGCGTAACAAGGCTTTACCAAGAGACTGGGTATTATTTGGTGAAGTTGGGCTTACCGGCGAAATCAGGCCGGTTCAAGGTGGCGAAGAACGTGTTCGTGATGCGGGGAAGCACGGTTTTAGTCATGCGGTAGTTGCGGCTGCCAATGCGCCAAGAAAGCCGATCAGCGGCATTAAAGTAATTGCTGTACAGCATTTGGCAGAGGCGATTGAGGCGCTGCAAAACGCCTGGCATTAATCTAGCCTTGATGTTGTTCGATGAGGTGAGACAGTTCTCGTTGTAACAGCCCAGAGTCTCCCAGATTGAGTTCCATCAACCGCTTTAGATGACTGATGCTGTCCAGATCAATTAACTGGCAGTGAAAGCCAAGCGTATCCGGATCAATATGTGCGACTTCTGCATCCATGCTGATACAGAGTTCCCCCTGATTGAGCACAACATCGATCTGATAGAGATCGCCTACCTGGCCTGCCCATTCCGGTGGTTTTTCTGTCAGCAAACCGTTCAGCGATAAATCCTTTACACGGCAACTCAGTTGCTGTGTTGGCTGCGTCAGAGTCGCTTCCGCCCGGAACGGCACGCGGCTGAAATGTCTTCGATCTGAACTGTTATCACTCATAAATCAGGCTTCCAGACAATACAATTTGATATTATCACCGATTGCCTTGGAGAGTCATTTCTATGTTGTGGGTCAAAGCCTTTCACTTGATATTCGTGGTGACCTGGTTTGCCGCCTTGTTCTATCTGCCCAGGTTATTTGTCTACCATGCCAGCTGTGAAGATGCCGCAGGCAATGCCAGATTCAAAGTAATGGAGCGAAAACTTTACCGCGGAATCATGACACCCAGTGCGGTGCTCACAGTGTTGTTTGGTGTTTGGCTGATGAGTTTTTATCAGGTGGAACAGCTGGCGGTGATGGGCTGGTTACATGCCAAGTTGTTGCTGGTGGCACTATTGTTGGGTTACCACGTCTGGTGCGGACGACTGGTAAAGCGATTCGCTAATGATCAGAATCGACATTCACATGTTTATTATCGTTGGTTTAACGAATTGCCTGTGCTGGTACTGATAGCGGTCGTCATTCTTGCGGTGGTCAAACCATTTTAGTCGGATGGTATGTCGTTCTGCCAGCATCAGTACCGGCAGAACGACAGGCTTTTATCATTCTGTGACGTATTCAAATACCTTGATCACTCGCTGGACACCTGAAGTGGTGCGAGCTACCCGAACAGCATCTTCTGCTTCGGCACGCGTCACCATACCCATCAGGTAAACAATGCCGCGTTCAGTGACTACCCGAACATGCAAAGGATCAACATTCTGATCGCCCGTCATTCTGGCTTTTACTTTTGATGTAATCCAGGCATCGCTGCTGCGTGAGGTCAAAGCACTTGGTGCTGCTATAGCCAATTCATTGCGAACTACACGCACTTTGGGGATATCCTTGATGATCGCCGTGACCTGCTGTTTGACTTCTTCAGTCGGCGTTTCACCTGTAATCAACACAACCCCGTTGAAGCTGTTGATACTGATATTGCTCTGTCTGTTTATTTCATCGTTATTGATGATCGCACTGCGACCGCGCAGGGTAATGTTTTGATCATCAATGATGCTGCCTGCTGTTCGACGATCGTAGGCCATGGCAACCGCCGTTGTTGCACCCGTAGCTACAACAGGTACACAAGCCTGCTGGCTTGCCAGAACGGGTAACAACATCAGCCCGATTACACACAATTTTTTCATCTGATTGGTCCTCTATGACATCAGTTAATCTGAAAGGCATTCTTGAGCCATGACACTGGCTCGGTAACGTTGTCATGAAGCGTCACAACGTCAAAACGACATTCTGGAAGCTCCTGCCGTCGTTGTTGCAGGTAATGTCGGGCGGTCATGATGATTTTTTGTTGTTTACGCCAGTCGACACTTTCCAGGGCACTGCCAAAGGCGTCACTACGCCGATATCTTACCTCGATAAATACCAGACTGTTTTCGTGCTGCATGATAAGGTCGATCTCACCATTGCGGCAATGATAATTTTGACACACCAGCTTCAAGCCCTGTTTTTTCAGGAATTGAAGCGCTTTGGCCTCCTTGGCCGCACCAATGTCCCTGTTGCTCATTCGCTCGATATGGCCTCGATAGTTCCATCACGGAATGTTGCCCAGGGTGATTTACGGATAATCTGACCACTGCTGTTAATCGTTAAATCCCCACTGGCGCCGGAAAATGTCAGATCCGGTGAACGACTCATGCTATTCAATTCTGGAATGAGGCGGTAGGCATCAGCGCCCATTGCTGCCAGCCTGACGACATCACCAAAGTTACTGCCAGCCTGCTGTTTGACTGCCTGATAGGCCGGATCAGATTCTGCCAGTTGAGGAATAGCCCATCGAACATCGGGAATTTGCAGCCCGTTTAGATCGATATCACGTTGTGGTCGATTGTCACCGGTATAGGCATGCGAAGTGGAATACACAGGCAGAGTGCCAGAGCGATGAAATTGCAGCTGCGGCAATAACTGACCGGCTTTGTTGGCGCGTGCCACCATAAACAGAAAATCCACATCCTGACGGCGGCGGGGTTCAAACTCAACGCTAACTCCCAGTGTGCGGCGTAAGTCCTGAGCACGTTGACGACTGGCATTAAGACCGAACATGGGCACGATGGTATCGGCAAAATCATGTTCAGATTCAAGGTAGCGAGTATTGGTAATAACTACGCCGCCTTGTTGCTGCCAGGCTTGGGTAAATGCCTGAGCTACACGCTGCCCCCATTCGGAGTCCGGGCTTAAAATCATCGCTCGCTGGTAGTTTTGTGCTCTGGCACGTTGTGCTACTGCCACTGCTTCGTCTTCGGGGGCCAGTCCGAATTGAAACAGGTTTTCGACACGTTGATTGTGGCCAAGTCGATTCAAGGCGATGACGGGAACAGGCAAGTCACCAGACTCAGCAAGAATTTCAACAGATTGTCTGTCCAGCGGGCCTATTACGACACTGGCATTTCTGCCCACCGCCTCGCGATAACGCTGAATGACATTGCTTTGACCGGTTCGGTTGTCTGTGTGCACATCAAGAAAATGAAGCTGTCCTCGACCGCCCGCGGCAAAATGAGCCGCAATAATGCCTTGTTTGACGGCTTCTGCCGCTGCTGCCACCGGGCCGGATTGAGGCAGCAATACTGCGATATCCATGATCTGATCTGGCAGATAGGTACCAGCTGCTATCGCTTGTTCGTAGAGCTCGGGTGTGGCTGGATGATTTGGATAGGCTCGCTTCCAGTCTTCAATAGCAACTTCCATCGCTTCAGGGTTAGCCTGGTAGGCACGAATGGCAAAAGCGAGAGCAAACCAGCCACTATCAACGGCAGGCGGAACACCTGGATTGAACAAATCCAGCGCTTGAGGCGACAGTTCCATTAAGGCTTTCCAGATGTTCTGATGATTCTCTGGACGTTGTTCTTGTGGCAGCACTTCATCAAGTCTGATGTAGCTCAGTGCCTGCTCCAACCAGTTTTCGGTTGTGCCATAAGCCTGGGCTCTGATTTTCAGTACCTGGCGTTGTTGGGTGACCGAAGCCGCCCGTAGATCAAAATCACTGAGAAAGGCAATGGCATCACTGGGCGTGTCAGTATCCAAGGCCAGTTGTGCCCGAAGAATTTGAGCCTCACGTTGCTGAGCGTTGCTGAGTTGATTCAGTTTGACTTCATCAAGCGCTTGCTGGCTTGAATCGGATTCGCCGATACGCTGCAAGTTCACCGCAGCGCGCAGATAATATTGAGACTGCAGGGCACCGCTGGCGTCTTCTGCCATCGACAAATATTCGGCCGCAGCTTCAGCGTGTAACCCTTGACGTTCATAGTCGGAAATTTCAGTCTCAACAGGTGCGGCTGGTTGAGTTAACAGCGGTTGCATAGGCTGACAAGCCATCAAGGTCAGCATGGAAACAATCAGCAGCAGCTTGGAAGTGAGTCGAAACATGGTCTGACTTAACCTGATAAACATAAAGTCATCATCTTACCTGTTCGCGTATATTACGACCACAACCGCATCGCAATTCAGGAACAGTTATGTCAGAACAGCAACCCGGGGCACTTTATGTCGTGGCAACGCCCATCGGTAACTTGGCCGATTTGAGCATGCGCGCCATCGAAACTTTGCGGCAAGTTGATGTGATTGCCGCGGAAGACACCCGACACAGCCGATATCTACTGCAGCATCACGCTATTGATACCCCGTGCATTTCATTGCATGAGCATAACGAACAGCAGCGAAGTGAAGTACTGCTGCAACGCCTGTTAAAAGGTGAGTCAGTGGCACTGATCAGTGATGCCGGCACACCACTGATCAGTGATCCCGGTTATCGCTTGGTCAGTCTGTTGAAATCTCATGGCCTGAGCGTTGTTCCTATCCCCGGCGCCTGTGCCGTGATTGCTGCCTTGTCAGCATCTGGACTTCGATCTGACAGTTTTACCTTTGAAGGTTTTTTGCCAAGCAAGGCCAACGCATTACGCCAGCAGCTTGAGTCACTTCAGCATGAAACCAGGACAATGATTTTTTACGAAAGTCCCAAACGGGTGCTTGCCAGTTTGCAGATCATGGTTGAAGTGCTCGGCGAGCAACGACTGGCCTGTCTGGCTCGTGAGCTAACCAAATTACACGAAACCATCAGAACTGCATCGCTGGTTGAATTGAGAGACTGGGTTCAGCGAGACTTGCATCAGCAAAAAGGTGAAATTGTGTTGCTGGTGGAAGGAGCCCAAGAAAGCCAGCGTGCTGACAAGCAGGAAATTGACCGGGTGTTGCAACTACTGATTGCGGAATTGCCGGTAAAAAAAGCCGCCAGCCTCGCCAGCAGTTTACTGGGGATCAGTAAAAACGAGGCTTATCAGCAAGCGTTGAAACTTCAGCACAAATAAGCGCGTTAACGTAAAATAATTGACTGAGACGACCAGACAATCGCGCTAGCAATAGTGAGGAAAGTCCGGGCTCCATAGGGCAGGGTGCCAGGTAATACCTGGGAGGCGTGAGCCTACGGCCAGTGCAACAGAAAGTATACCGCCTGCAATGCTGGTCATTGCCGGTAAGGGTGAAATGGTGCGGTAAGAGCGCACCGCGCTGCTGGTAACAGCAGTGGCAGGGTAAACCCCACTCGGAGCAAGACCAAATAGAGGAACGATTGCCTTGTGCATGACATGCGGCCCGCATGGTTCCTGGGTAGGTTGCAAGAGGCAGATGGTGACATCTGTCCCAGATGAATGATTGTCCACGACAGAACCCGGCTTATCGGTCGTCTCATTTTTTTAGAACAACTTCACACATGCAAAAAATTACTTTTGCTGCCCCCCCCAAATTTTTTTTACCTGGCCTCGCTTAGCTAGAATTTACTTTAACTTCCAAGCCCACTTTTTTGATTACAGAAGTAGTCCTTCAAATGCGTCTGATCCACTTTCTCCCCACTTTTGTAAAAGTGCGCTAAGTCATTGTCAGAAAAAGAGGATTTTGTGTATTTTCCTGCTTGACAGTCCCTTATAGCACTCCTATAGTGTCGCTAAGTGGGAAAAAGTGGATCTTTGTGGATCCTTCAACTTTGGGGACTGGTCGTGTTTCGAGGCGTCGCAACTTTCAATCTGGATGCAAAAGGACGGATGGCAATCCCCACCCGTTTCCGCAAGCATCTGGACGTCAGTTGCGAAGGCCGTCTGGTCATCACCATCGATCACTCCGATCACTGCCTGCAAGTGTATCCAATGCCTGAATGGGAAGCTGTTGAGCAAAAACTCACTGCTCTGCCCAGCCTGAATCCCCAAGTTCGACGTTTGAAACGAATGTTGCTGGGCTACGCAACTGAGTGTGAGATGGATAGCCATGGTCGAGTTTTATTGCCTGCCAAACTTCGTGAGTTTGCGGGTCTGGATAAAAACGTCGTGATGATCGGCCAGGGTAATAAGTTTGAGTTGTGGGATGAACAGACCTGGAATGAATTGATGGAAGCCTGTCTGCAAGAAGATTTCGACGGCATCGTTCCAGCTGAGCTTGAAAGCTTGTCCATATAGGGCGGACAGATGACAGCAAGTCACCCGGAACATTTACCTGTCTTGCTTGCCGAGACAGTCGAAGCACTGGCTATTCAGCCGGACGGCTTCTACGTCGATGCGACATTCGGTCGGGGCGGACATAGCCGTGCCATTCTCAATCAACTTTCTGCTGAGGGTCGGTTACTTGGTCTGGATCGTGATCCAGAAGCCATTGCCGCAGGTCAGCTGCTGGCAAAAGAAGATGCCAGATTTTCAATTGAGCACTGTGCATTTTCTGCACTGTCTGACGTGATTTTCAGCCGTCTCTGGCAAGGCAAGGTTGCAGGGATTCTGATGGATATCGGCGTTTCATCGCCGCAACTGGATAATGCAGAGCGAGGATTCAGCTTTGCCAAAGACGGACCACTGGACATGCGAATGAACCCGGAAGCGGGCATCAGTGCATCCGAGTGGTTAGCCGTTGCTGAAGCATCTGAAATTGCCGGTGTGCTGAAAACCTATGGCGAAGAGCGTTTCAGCAAGCGCATTGCAAATGCGATTGTTGAGAGCCGAGCGCAGCAAGCCATCACCACGACAAGTCAGTTAGCCGCAATTGTCGACAAGGCCAGCCCGTTTCGAGAAAAGCACAAGCACCCGGCCACCCGCACTTTTCAAGCCATCCGTATTTTTATCAATAGTGAACTGGAAGAGTTGACCAGTGCGCTGAGCCAGGCGGTAGATGTTTTGTCAGTTGGTGGCCGTTTGGCGGTGATCAGTTTTCACTCTCTGGAAGATCGGATCGTCAAGCGATTTTTCCGCGACGAAGCACGAGGCGATGATTTGCCCGCACATTTTCCGGTCACCGCTGATCAGCTGAATCCTCGATTGAGAATTGTCGGCAAGGCTATCAAAGCAAGTGAAGCTGAACTGGCAGTCAATGTTAGAGCCAGAAGTGCTGTGCTGCGGGTTGCGGAGAAGCTCGCATGAATGGCTTGATGGATACATTGGCGAGAGTGCGGATTGATCTTGGTCTGTTGTTGATGGTGTTGGCTGTGCTGGCTTCAGCGGTGACAGTAATTTACTCCAAACACGTCGGGCGTAGTGAATTTATCGCCATGCAGCAATTGGAAAACAGACGGGACCTTCTCAATGAAGAGTGGGGCCGATTACTGCTTGAGCAAAGCACCTGGACCACACCTGCCAGAGTGGAGCAACAGGCTCGTGAACGTTTGCAAATGATGGCACCGGCAACTCGTAATACCGTGGTGATTACACCATGAGTCGTCAGCAGAACAAATCCATGCAAACAGGCGCTTGGCGGCTTAACCTGGTTCGTTCAGGTTTTATTTTGATTGCCATTGGTCTTGGCTGGCGCTTGATTGATCTTCAAGTGCTCAATCCAGATTTCTTGAGATACCAGGGCGATGCCAGACATTTGCGACAAGTGCCTGTGGTGGCTCACAGAGGCATGTTGCTGGATCGTCATGGTGAGCCTTTGGCGATCAGCACGCCGGTGCATTCAGTATGGTTGAACCCGCAAGTGGTGGCCGAGGATGAACCACGCTTGAATGAGCTGGCTAATGTACTTGCAGTCAGTGTCGACAATCTGCGCAGCCGAATCGCCAGTAATGCCAGAAGAGAGTTTGTTTATGTACGCAGGCACATCACACCAGAGCTGTCAGAGCAGGTCCGGGCGCTGAACATTCGTGGCGTGGCGCTTCAACGTGAGTACAAGCGTTATTATCCAACTGGAGAAGTTACCGCTCACTTACTCGGATTCACCAATATCGACGACGTTGGTCAGGAAGGGCTCGAGTTGAGCTATGACGCATTATTGACCGGGGTGCCAGGATTACGTCGCATGGTGCGTGACAGCCGTGGCAATTTTGTTGGTGGCGGCGAGTTGATTCGACCTGCTAAAGCCGGTGAAAACATTCAACTGAGTATTGACCTGCGTCTGCAATATCTCACCTACCATGCTTTGAAATCAGCGGTCGAACGACATAACGCCAGTTCCGGCAGTGCTGTGATCATTGATGTGCGCAATGGTGAGGTACTCGCCATGGTGAATCAGCCTTCGTTTAATCCCAATAATCGTGCCGGGCTGAGTTCTGCGGATTTTCGTAACCGAGCAGTGATCGATTTGTTTGAGCCAGGCTCAACAGTCAAACCATTCACAGTGGTCAGCGGCCTGAGATCAGGTTTGTTTGATGAGAAGTCGATTATCAACACCCACCCAGGTGTATTCAGGGTCAGCGGTCATAACATTCGTGATTTTCGTGATTACGGCATGATCGATCTGGCGACTCTGTTACAGAAATCCAGCAACATTGCTGCCAGTAAAATTGCACTTGAGGTAGAGCCGCGCCAGCTCTGGCAGGACTTTGCCAACTTTGGTTTCGCACAGGAGAGCGGTGCATATTTTCCCGGTGAGGCAATGGGCAGCTTGCCTGATCCTAGTGTCTGGAGAACACTGGACAGAGCCACACTGGCTTATGGCTACGGCATGGCTACGTCAACGTTACAGTTGGCTCGTGCTTACACCGTGCTTGGCAATGATGGCATTTTGATGCCAGTCAGCTTTGTCAAAACCTCAGGTAAAGTGCGTGGCAAGCGCGTGTTTTCAAGTGATCTGATGCGTCAGGTCAGATCCATGATGAAATTGTCCTCGCAGCCCGGTGGCACGGCTACTCGTGCGGCAGTGAGCAATTACACCGTTGCATCAAAAACGGGTACAGCCAGAAAGGCTGCAGCGGGTGGTGGTTATCATGAAGATCGTTATCAATCCTTGTTTGCAGGCATTATTCCGGCAGACAACCCACGTCTTGCCATGGCGATCATGATCGATGATCCAAAAGGTGGTGACTATTACGGTGGCCTGGTAGCTGCACCGGTGTTTTCAGAAGTGATGACTGGCGCAATGCGACTGTTGAATATCGCGCCTGATGATTTGCCTGATCATCATCTGAAGGTGGCTCAGCAATGAACAAGTCACTATCCACACTATTTGAGGGCCTTGTTACTGTAAGTGAAGACTTGCACATTGCAAACATCACTCTAGACAGCCGAAAAGTAGTGTCGGGCAGTTTGTTTTTCGCGTTGGCAAAGCAAGCTGAACAGCGCCAGGCACATTTGCAGCAAGCGCTGCAACAAGGTGCTGTAGCCGTGGCTTTTTCCAGTGAGCAAGTGCTTACAAGCACGGAAAAAGCCCTTGTCGACGAATACGCCGTCGAAGCAATAGCTGTGGCCGGTCTGGAACATCAAGTGTCAGAAATTGCGGCGCGATTTTATGACCGGCCTTCTGCATCCCTGAAAGTGATTGCTGTCACCGGTACCAATGGCAAGACTTCTGTGACTCACTATATCGCTGAGGCACTGGAAAAGCTGAATTTTCCGTGCGCTTTGATCGGTACGCTTGGTCATGGGCGTTTGCCGACATTGAGGGATAACGGCATGACGACACCCGATCCAATCAGTGTTCAGGCTATCCTGGCTGAGTGTGTCGCTGCAGGTGTTGACTACGTGGCGCTTGAAGCATCCTCACATGCGCTGGATCAGGGTCGATTGAATGCCGTTGAAATCGATATTGCTGTATTCACCAACCTGACCCGAGATCATCTGGATTATCACCTCAATATGCAGGCTTATGCTGAGAGCAAAATGCGCCTGTTCAAAATGCCTTCTGTGCAAACAGCGATTGTCAATCTTGATGACGAGATGGGCCGGCGTATCCAGTCTGAGTGCCAACCACATATGCGAGTCCTGGGTTATTCAATTCAGCAACAGGCTGATGCAGTATTGCAGGCTAAACAGGTCATACCCAAACACGATGGTATCGAGTTTGAACTGGTGAGCGAACAACATCAGACCTCCATCCAGACTGCACTATTGGGTGCCTTTAACGTTGCCAATTTGCTGGCCACTGCGGCAGTGCTCAAGGCGCTTGAGATTTCACCGGATCAAATCAGCAAAGTACTGAGTGACTGTCATTCGGTCACCGGCAGAATGCAGGCAACCACCGGTTTAGCTGCCCCGACTGTGGTAATTGATTATGCGCATACGCCTGATGCACTCAAACAGGTGCTGACCGCCCTGCGCTGGCATGCGATTGACCAGGCGGATTTATGGTGTGTATTTGGTTGTGGCGGTGATCGCGATCGGGGTAAACGCCCAGAGATGGGGATGATTGCAGAGCAACAGGCGGATCATCTTGTGATTACTGATGACAATCCGCGCTATGAAGCCAGCCAACAGATTATTGATGACATTTTAAGTGGATGCCGTGATCCACAGCAGATTCATGTGCAAGCCGATCGCGGCAAGGCCATTCAATTTGCCGTTCAGCGTGCAGCGCAAAAAGACATTGTGCTGATTGCTGGCAAAGGGCATGAAACCACTCAGGAAATTGCCGGTGTGAAATATCCTTTTAACGACATGCAAATCGTTTCACAGATTTTGCAAAGCCCAAACAGGGAGTGCTTGTTGTGAGCTTGCCTTTGACACTGCATCAAATTGCTGAGCTTCTAGGCTGCGAACTGCCTGCAGAGAATGCCAATGTTGGCGCTGTGGTAATTGATAGTCGAAAAGTGACGGATACAGCGCTTTTTGTGGCGCTTCCAGGCCAGCATGTGGATGGACATGATTATGTGACAGCGGCAAGACAAGCGGGTGCCTGTGCTGCATTGGTGAGCCGGAAAGTCGAAGATGAACTGCCGCAATTAGTCGTCGATGATGTGGTCGAAGCCTTTGCGAGCATCGCACATTTTTGGCGGCAGCAGTCACAAGCCAAAGTCGTGGCCATTACGGGCAGCAACGGCAAAACCACTTTAAAAGAAATGACTGCGTCGATATTGCGCGAAGTAGGCAGCGTGCTGTCTACAGATGGCAACCTGAATAACGAACTCGGTGTGCCCTTAACGCTGTGTCGACTGCAAAACCATCATCAATATGCCGTTATTGAAATGGGTGCCAATCATCCCGGTGAAATCAGTCGTCTGGTACAAATTGCGGTACCGGATATTGCCATCATCAATAACGTCTCAGCGGCACATATTGAAGGTTTTGGTTCAGAGCTGGGCGTGGCAAAAGCCAAAGGTGAGATTTATGCAGGATTGCCGCTGACAGGCAAAGCCGTGATCAATGCTGATATGCCTTATGTTGGCTTGTGGCGTGAGTTGTTGGCCGGTAAAAGCAGTGTCAGCTTTGCACTCGAGGCAGAGGCAGACATCAAGGCGCTTGATCTCAATATCAGCGCTACCAGCAGCCATTTTATGGTGATGCTGGATGGCGTTTGTCATTTTGTTAATTTGCCCTTGCCCGGTATCCACAATGTTGCCAATGCACTTGCGGCAATTGCTCTGACCAGCAGTCTGGGTGTCGCAGCCGAGGCAATCATTAAAGGTTTAAGCAATATCAAGGCAGTGCCGCATCGTTTGCAGTTGAGACAGGCAAGCCCAGAAGGCTTGCTGATAGACGATACCTACAACGCCAATCCCGGTTCATTCAGCCGTGCTGTCGAGGTACTTAAATCATTTCCGGGATCACACTGGCTGGTCCTTGGTGATTTTGGCGAACTGGGTCCACAAGCGCTGCAAATACACAGACAACTGGGAGAGCAGGCGAAACAGGCGGGAGTTCATCGCTTGTTTACCGTCGGCAATATGAGTATCGAAGCGGCACAAGCCTTTGGTGAAGGCGCTGAACATTTCACAGAGAAAACAGAGTTACAACTGCATCTGCAATCCAATTTGCACGCTGAGGTTGTTTGCCTGATCAAGGGATCACGATTCATGAAGCTGGATCAGCTGGCGGATGCCATCGCTGTAGAGGGGAGCAACTGATGCTATTAATGCTGAGCGAATATTTGAGCCAGTACTACAGTGGCTTTTCCGTGTTTCAGTATCTGACATTGAGAGCGATTCTGGGGGTCATGACAGCCTTGGGTATTGCCTTGCTGGTGGGCCCGACCATGATCCGTCACCTCAGTTTCAGACAAATCGGGCAGGTGGTTCGCAACGATGGTCCTGAATCACATTTCAGCAAGAGCGGCACACCCACGATGGGTGGCTCATTAATTCTGGTGGCGATAGCTGTCAGTACTTTGCTGTGGGCCGATTTGGCCAATCGTTATGTCTGGGTGGCACTGCTGGTGACGCTGTCGTTTGGTTTGATTGGTTTTGTTGACGATTACATCAAGCTGGTCAAGCAGGATCCCAAAGGACTGTTAAGTCGCTACAAATATTTTTGGCAATCAGTCGTCGGTGTTCTGGCAGCTATTTTGTTGTATTACACAGCGGTTGTGCCTGCCGAAACCGAACTGATCGTGCCCTTTTTCAAAGACATCGTGATTCCACTCGGTGCGTGGTACATGCTGCTGGCCTATTTTGTCATTGTAGGAAGCAGTAATGCGGTCAACCTGACGGATGGACTTGATGGCCTGGCGATTATGCCAACAGTCATGGTGGCTGCTGCGCTGGCAATCTTTGCCTATGCCGCAGGTCACTTTGAGTTCGCCAGATATCTGCAAATTCCACATATTCCCGGTGCTGGTGAATTGACAGTTTTCTGTGCAGCGATGGTTGGCGCAGGTCTGGGCTTTCTCTGGTTCAACACCTATCCGGCACAAGTGTTCATGGGCGATGTCGGCGCGCTGGCTTTAGGCGCTGCACTTGGCTGTGTTGCAGTGATGGTGAGACAAGAACTGGTGTTGTTGATCATGGGCGGCGTGTTTGTCATTGAGACCCTGTCAGTCATGATTCAGGTGGCCTCATACAAACTGCGCGGCAAACGGGTGTTTCTGATGGCGCCTATTCATCATCACTACGAGCTTAAAGGTTGGCCGGAACCCAGAATTATTGTCCGATTCTGGATCATCACGGTGTTTTTGGTTCTGGTTGGACTGGCGACGCTGAAAATACGATGAAAATACAAAACAAAGCCGCACATATCGAAAACTGCCTGATCGTAGGATTGGGAAAAACCGGTTTGTCGTGTGCACGCTTTTTATTGGCGCAAGGGATGGATGTGGTGGTCATGGATACACGTGACAATCCGCCGTGCCTGCCAGAACTGCAGCAAAGCTGGCCACAGGTGGTGGTGAGAACTGGACAACTGGATCAAGACTGGTTGCTCAGAGCTGACAAAGTGCTGTTAAGCCCCGGTGTCGATCCAAGATTGCCAGAAATTGTTGCCGCCAAAGAAGCGGGCGTTGATGTCATTGGTGATATTGAGCTGTTTGCACGACACGTCAATGCACCGGTGATTGCTGTGACGGGTTCCAATGGCAAAAGCACGGTTACAACCCTGATCAGTGAAATGGCATCACTGTCAGGTAAAAATGTCGTGACTGGGGGAAATCTCGGCACACCGGCACTAGACCTGCTGAGCGATACGCCTCCAGATTTCTACATCCTCGAACTCTCCAGTTTTCAGCTCGAAACGGTCAGCTCATTGAACGCGTTTGCGTCAGTGGTGTTGAACCTCAGTGCAGATCATCTGGATCGGTACGATTCGATTCACGACTACCAGCAGGCCAAGGCACGAATTTACAACGGTGATGGTGTCATGGTGATCAATCGAGATGACCCGATAGTTCAGCAGATGATGCAGCCAGATCGAAATGTCATAGGCTTCAGTTTGCAGCAAACAGCGGGCGTAGATTTTGGCCTGATTGAGCAGGATGAAACACTGTGGCTGGCAGAAGGGCAAACACCGCTGATGCCGGTGAATGAGCTCGGAATTGCTGGCAGACACAATATTGCCAACGCATTGGCAGCACTGGCACTGGGTTCTGCCATGGCCTTGCCGATTGATGCAATGTTGCAGTGTTTGAAATCTTTCAAAGGATTAGCACATCGATGCCGACTGGTACGCATCCGGAACGATGTTCGCTGGTTCAACGATTCCAAAGCCACCAATGTCGGCGCTTGTATTGCAGCGATTGAGGGATTGGCTGAAGACGGCAATGTGGTGCTCATTGCCGGTGGCATGGCAAAGGATCAGGATTTCAGCCCATTAACTGAAGTGTTCAGTCAAAGCCTGAGGGCTTTGGTGTTGTTCGGCGTCGATGCAGCCAAAATTGCCGCGGTGACGCCTGCATCAGTTGCCATTCACTATGCAGCCAATATGCAGGATGCAGTGGAAAAAGCTGCGAGTGTGGCTCACCAGGGTGATGTTGTATTGCTATCGCCCGCATGTGCCAGCTTTGACATGTTCAAAGGCTATGAAGACCGGGGAACGCAATTTGAACAAGCGGTGCGGGAGCTGGCGTAATGAGCGAGTCGACAGTGCAGTTTGATCGAAAAATTCTAACGGCAACCCTGAGTTTGCTGGGCCTTGGCCTTGTGATGGTGGCATCAGCATCGGTCACTATCGCCGACAGCAGCACCGGTCAGCCACTGTACTTCTTCATCCGTCAGTTGGTGTTTGCAGTCATTGGCATCATGGCAGCCTGGGTCGTCATCTCCACCCGTTTGTCTGTCTGGCAGCGAATGGCGCCTCAGTTATTGATGGGCGGTGTGTTTTTACTGGTATTGATCCTGATTCCAGGTGTTGGGCGTGAAGTCAATGGCAGTGCTCGATGGTTGCCGCTGGGTCCAGTGAATGTGCAGGTTGCTGAACTGATTAAATTGTTTGCAGTGCTCTACATTGCAGATTTTCTACAGCGTCATCATGGTCAGCTCCATAACTCGTTTCTCAAAGTCATGGCACCGTTGATGTTGCTGGGCGTCGCAGCACTGTTACTACTGATGCAGCCTGATATGGGTTCAATCGTTGTGATCATGGCCACGGTGTTGGCGATGCTGTTTTTGGGCGGTGCAAGGCTGGATGTGTTTGGAGCCTTGATCAGTGTCTTTGCAGGCTTGTTCGCATTATTGGTGTGGATAGCACCCTACCGTTTACAACGTTTGCAAAGCTTTATGGATCCATGGGCAGATCCATTTGGCAGTGGTTTTCAGTTAACTCAGGCGCTGATTGCTTTTGGTCGGGGTGATTGGTTTGGTGTGGGTCTCGGCAGCAGTATGCAGAAATTGTTTTATCTACCTGAGGCACATACCGACTTTCTTTACTCGATTGTCGCTGAGGAACTTGGACTGCTGGGTGCCTCTGCCGTGTTGATTCTGTTTTGCATATTGATCTGGCGTGCATTGGCGATTGGCCGGGCAGCAGAGCTGAGCGGTCAAATATTTGGTGCACAAGTGGCCTATGGCATTGGTATCTGGCTCGGTATTCAGGCCTGCGTCAACATCGGCGTCAACATGGGCGCGCTGCCGACTAAAGGTCTGACGCTGCCTTTGATGAGTTATGGCGGCAGTAGTCTGGTCATTGCCTGCGTGGCAATTGCTTTGCTGTTGAGGGTCGATATGGAAACCCGTCAACCAGAAAAAGCCGCAGCGAGGGTACGACGATGACCCAGCGGATTCTTATCATGGCAGGCGGAACCGGTGGGCATGTTTTCCCAGCGCTTGCTGTGGCACAACAGTTTAGACAAATGAATATCGATGTGGATTGGATGGGTACCAGCCGCGGTATTGAGGCCAGACTGGTGCCGGCGGCAGGATATCCATTGCATGAAATCAGTGTCCGGGGACTGCGTGGTAATGGTGTGCTGGGCTGGTTATTGGCGCCATGGCGCGTGATCAAAGCAGTACTTGAAGCCAGATCTGTACTGCGCAAGATAAGCCCAGATGCGGTAATCGGACTGGGTGGCTTTGCTTCTGGCCCCGGCGGTCTGGCAGCAAAACTATCAGGCATTCCGCTGCTGATCCATGAACAAAATGCTATTCCAGGACTGACTAATCGCTTGCTGGCACGCTTGGCCAACATCGTAATGGAAGGCTTTCCCAACAGTTTCTCAGCCAAAGTTCGTGCTGAGTGGGTGGGAAATCCTGTCCGGGCTGAGATAGAACAGATTGCCGCACCAGAGCAGCGCTTTGCCAACCGAGATGGAGCGATGCGTTTGCTGATACTGGGCGGCAGTCTTGGTGCCCGCTCGCTGAACACGGTATTGCCGGAAGCGTTGTCTAAATTAGATGCCAATACCCATGTAGAAGTCAGACATCAATGCGGCGAAAAACACCTGGAAGATTGCCAGCAGGCATACACACAAGCAGGTGTCAGTGCCAGAGTCAGTGCATTTATAGATGACATGGCAGAAGCCTATGCCTGGGCAGATCTGGTGATTTGTCGGTCCGGCGCACTGACGGTCGCCGAAGTGGCTGCGGCGGGCCTTGGCGCGATACTGGTACCGTATCCATACGCTGTTGACGATCATCAAACTCATAACGCGGCAATGCTGGTCGAAGCCGGCGCTGCAAGATTAATTGCTGATAATCAGCTTGATGCGGACAAAGTAGCCGAACTGTTAAAACACTATGCCGAAAACAGGCAGTCATTGATCGATATGGCAATAGCCGCGCGCACTGTCGCCAAAACCGGAAGCGCCCAGATGATCGCCAACCGTTGTCTGGAGGTCACCAATGGCTAAGCTGACCTCTGCAATGCAAAGTCGTGTCAGACATGTCCATTTCATCGGGATTGGTGGTGTCGGTATGGGCGGGATCGCTGAGGTTTTGCTTAACCTTGGCTATCAGGTCACTGGAAGTGACATCGCCGAAAACAGCCTGATCAAGCATTTGCGAACATTGGGCGCGACCGTCTGGATTGGTCATTCGCCCGATTATCTCGCTGGTGCCGATGTCGTGGTAGTGACCACCGCCGTGTCCGAGGATAACGTTGAACTGCATGCAGCTCGGGAGCAGCGTATCCCGGTTGTTCCGCGTGCTGAAATGTTAGCCGAACTGATGCGCTTCAGCTATGGAATCGCTGTTGCAGGCACCCACGGTAAAACAACAACAACCAGTCTGATCGCGGCATTACTCAGTGAAGGTGAGCTGGATCCTACTTTTGTGATCGGCGGAAGATTGAACAGTGCTGGCAGTAATGCCCGGCTGGGAACCGGACGTTATCTGGTGGCAGAAGCCGACGAGAGTGATGCTTCATTCCTGTATCTGCAGCCCATGATCGCAGTGGTCACCAATGTAGATGATGATCACATGGCGACCTACGATGGCGACTTTGACAAGCTCAAAGCGACATTTATCGAGTTTCTTCACCACCTGCCATTTTATGGCTTGGCGGTGATGTGTATTGACGACCCGGTGGTCAATGAATTGTTGTCAGAAGTCACTCGCCCTGTGATGACCTATGGCTCGAGCGAGGATGCTGATTTCCGCCTCAGCGACTTGACTCAAAATCAAGGTCAAAGTCAGTTCATCATTCACGAAAAACTGACCGGACTGCAGTATCCGGTCACATTGAACATGCCGGGTATGCACAACGCGTTAAATGCTGCAGCGGCAATGTTGGTAGCCAGAAATCTGGGTGTTTCCATTGAGGCCTGTCAGCAGGCGCTGCTCAAGTTTGCTGGCATCGGTCGTCGCTTTAATGTGCTGGGTGATAAGCAACTGCCCCAAGGCAGCGTACTACTGGTGGACGACTACGGACATCACCCGACAGAGATCGCAGCCACACTGGCGGCAGCTCGGGCTGGCTGGTCGGAACGTCGATTAGTGGTGGTATTTCAACCGCATCGATATACCCGAACAAGGGATTTGTTTGAAGACTTCGCTCAGGTGCTGTCGAATGCAGATGTCCTGGTGATGCTCGAAGTTTATTCTGCTGGTGAGCACCGTATTGCCGGCGCTGATGCTCGCAGTCTGTGTCGAGCCATTCGACTGCGTGGTCAGGTTGAGCCGGTCTTTGTAGAAACCAGAGAGGCCCTTTATGAATTGCTGCCGACCTTGCTGGCAGACAATGATCTGCTGCTGACATTGGGTGCAGGTGATATCGGAGCGGTGGCGAGAGAGCTTGATGAACAATTGGGAGGCCAGCAATGAGTTGTGCATTGCATCATGACCTTCGTGGTGAATTAAAACTCAATGAGCCATTGGCAAAACACACCTCTTGGCGAGTAGGTGGTATTGCCCAGCGTTTTTATCAACCTGCAGATGCTGAAGATCTGGCTACGTTTTTATCTCAACTGCCTGAAAACGAAGCACTGATGTGGTTAGGACTGGGCAGTAATCTGCTGGTCAGAGATGGCGGTTTTGCCGGAACGGTAATCGCTAGCGCTGGCACCTTGCAAGCAATTGAAATCGAGGGCAATCAAGTCAGCGCGGAAGTGGGTGTTTACTGTGGCAAGCTGGCCAAGCAGGCCGCCAAAGCGGGTCTGGCGGGTGGTGCTTTTCTGGCTGGCATTCCCGGAACCCTTGGTGGTGCACTGGCTATGAATGCCGGAGCACATGGTTCTGAGACCTGGGATTTTGTGTATGAACTCACCACCGTGGATCGCTCAGGCACTCTACGACAGCGCCCGAAAACAGATTTCAAGGTCAGCTATCGCCATGTGCAAGCACCTGAAGGCGAGTGGTTTGTCGCTGCAAAACTGCTTTTCACTCAAGGTGACAGCCAACAAGAGCAAGCGTTAATTCGGGATTTGCTGAAAAAACGCAATGCCAGCCAGCCGACCAATCAGCCGTGTGCGGGTTCTGTGTTTCGCAATCCACCGGGTGATTATGCCGGACGTTTGATAGAGGTCAGTGGCCTCAAAGGACTCAGAGTTGGTGGTGCCAGTGTTTCAGAAAAACACGCGAATTTTATTGTGAGTGATGTGAATGCTAGTGCCGAAGACATTGAAACCCTGATTCATTTGGTACAGCAAAAAGTGGAAATGCAGCACGGAGTAAAACTGGTGCCTGAAGTGCATATTGTGGGGGAGCGCGCATGATGCAGCAGGATGTTACAAGGTTTGGCCGAGTCGCCGTTTTGATGGGGGGACGCTCTGCAGAGCGTGAAATCTCCCTGCGCAGCGGACAAGCCGTATTGCATGCGCTTAGAGAACAAGCCGTTGACGCCCATGGTGTTGATGTTGCTGCTGATATTGCCCAGCAATTGTTGACCGGCCGTTTTGATCGGGCATTTATTGTTTTACATGGTCGTGGTGGTGAGGATGGTGAGATTCAGGGCTTGTTGCGAAGCCTTGGTATCCCCTTTACCGGCAGTGACATCAGTGCTGCTGTGCTCTCGATGAACAAGCGACTCAGCAAGTACGTTTGGCTGCAACAAGGCTTGCCCACACCGAATTTTGAACGAATCGTTGCGGATACAGATCCAGAGCAACTCGTTGAAAAACTGGGTCTGCCGTTAGTGATCAAGCCTGTCAATGAAGGTTCCAGTATTGGCATGAGCAAGGTCAACAATGTTGCTGATTTACAGGATGCTATTGCTGAAGCAGCTCGTTTTGATGCTGATCTCATCGCCGAGCAATGGGTTGATGGCGCCGAGTACACCGTTTCGATACTTGCAAATGAAGCCTTACCGGTGATCCGGCTGCAAACACCACGAGAGTTTTATGATTTTGAGGCCAAGTATCAGGCCAATACTACAGAATACCTTTGTCCCTGTGGCCTTGATGCACAGGCTGAAGTCGAGTGTAAGCGTCTGGCGCTGCAGGCGTTCTCTGCCCTGGGTATGGAAGGCTGGGGACGTGTGGACGTGATGAGACACCATAACGGACAGTTTTATTTGCTCGAGGCAAATAGCGTTCCCGGCATGACCGATCACAGTTTGGTGCCAATGGCGGCAAAAGCTGCAGGACTCGATTTTGGCGCCTTGTGTCTGAGCATTCTGCAAACCACCTTAGAGGGGGATGGCTGATGGCAGCACGTCGTCCAGTGGGCGCCAGCAGAAATCAGCCTCGTGAGAAGGGGCGTGAACTGCATTACATGCGTGATGCCGCCGCCGTGTTTGTGTTGCTGGCGTTTGTTGTCTTGATTGTTTACCTGCAACGGGAAGAAACATTACCGATTCTGCATGTCACGGTGGAAGGCGAAATGCGTCAAACCGACCGTAATGATCTGATTCAAGCCGTCATGCCTTTTGTTTCTGGCAGCTTTTTGAACGTCAATGTCGCTGGAATTCGGGCGGCTGGAGAGGCATTGCCATGGGTATATCAGGTCAGGGTGCGTCGTGTCTGGCCAGACACCCTGCACTTAATTGTTGAAGAACAAAGAGCCATTGCGCTGTGGAACGACGATGGTTTGGTCAATATTCGCGGTGAGGTGTTTTTTCCAAATCCGGATACCTTTCCGCAAGGACTGGTGCAGCTGCATGGGCCAGAAGGCACTAACGTCATGGTCGCAAGACGGCTGGTGGAGATTCAGCAACAGGTTTCAATGCTGGGGCTGCGGATCAGTGCCTTGAGTGTCGATGCAAGACGCTCATGGGAAGTGACTTTTACAGATGATATGAAGTTGTTGTTGGGACGGGCTAATGGACAGGCAAGATTGGAACGCTTTGTCAAGGTATTTGCCAACGAACTTGGTCGCTATCAAGCCGATATCGAAGTGGTTGATATGCGCTATACCAATGGTCTGGCAGTGGTCTGGCGCAGCGGTCAACAACCTGATTTTAACGGGACAGTATGATGTCAAAACGCAGTGAAAGAGAATTGATTGTAGGCCTGGATATTGGCACATCCAAGGTGGTAGCCATTGTGGCGGCACCGGTGATTGATGCTGGTCCCAACGAAGCGGCACTGGAAATTATCGGTATCGGTTCGCATCCCGCCAGAGGGATGAAAAAAGGGGTGGTGGTCAATATCGAGTCTACTGTGCAGTCGATTCAGCGAGCAGTCGAAGAAGCTGAGCTGATGGCAGGCTGCCAAATCTACTCAGTGTTTGCCGGAATTGCCGGCAGCCATATCAGAAGCTTGAACTCACATGGCACTGTGGCGATTCGTGATAAGGAAGTCACCCAAGGCGATGTGGACAGGGTGCTGGATGCTGCCAGAGCCGTGCATTTTCCTGGCGATCAGCAGTTACTGCATGTGTTGCCACAGGAATACATCATCGATAACCAGGAAGGTATTCGCGAGCCGATTGGCATGTCAGGTGTTCGACTTGAAGCCAAGGTTCATCTGATTACTGGTGCCGTGAGTGCTGCGCAGAATATCGTCAAATGTATTGAGCGTTGTGGTCTTGCGGTTGACGGCATCATTCTGGAACAAATGGCGTCCAGTTATTCAGTGCTTGAGCAAGATGAGAAAGAACTGGGTGTCTGCCTGGTCGACATCGGAGGCGGTACAACGGATATCGCCGTATTTGTCGATGGCGCGATTAGGCATACGGCAGTCATTCCGATTGCTGGCGATCAGGTGACCAACGATATTGCCGTGGCATTGCGAACACCTACTCAGCATGCAGAAGAAATCAAGATCAAATACGCATGTGCGCTGACGCAACTGGCACGTGAGGACGAAACAATCGAAGTCCCAAGTGTCGGCGAAAGAGCGCCGCGTCAACTGGCCAGACAGACACTGGCCGAAGTAGTGGAACCACGTTATGAAGAGCTGTTGATGCTGGTACAGGCGGAATTGCGGCGCAGTGGTTATGAAGAAATGTTGGCTGCCGGTGTAGTACTCACCGGCGGCAGCGCAAAGATGGAAGGCGTAATCGAGTTGGCGGAAGAGGTGTTTCACCTGCCGGTTCGTCTTGGGGTACCACAACATGTCGGTGGACTGGTGGATGTAGTGAAAAATCCGATTCATGCAACAGGGGTAGGTTTGCTGTTGTTTGGAAACGAACAGCATTTTTCCGGGCATCAGGAAGCTCGGGTAAATGATGGATTTAAAGGAATGCTTGCCAGAATGAAGAGTTGGTTCCAGGGCAATTTCTAGCAAGCTGTTTTTTGAAAATTGGGGGAGAAATGTTATGACTTTTGAATTAATTGACACATACACGGCAAATGCAGTGATCAAAGTGATCGGTGTCGGCGGTGGTGGCGGCAATGCACTTGAGCACATGGTGGCAAATCAGATTGAAGGTGTGGACTTCATCTGCGCCAATACCGATGCTCAGGCATTGCGTAAAAGCTCGGCAACCACGCATTTGCAATTAGGTACCGATATCACAAAAGGCCTGGGTGCAGGCGCGAATCCGGATGTTGGCCGTCAGGCTGCCCTGGAAGACCGCGAGCGCATCATGGAAGTTATTAGTGGTGCGGATATGGTGTTTATCACAGCTGGTATGGGTGGCGGCACTGGAACAGGTGCAGCGCCAGTGGTTGCCCAGGTTGCTAAGGAGATGGGTATTTTGACGGTTGCAGTTGTGACCAAGCCATTTCCGTTTGAAGGCGGCAAGCGGATGAAAATTGCGGGCGCTGGCATTGAAGAACTGGGTCAGCATGTTGATTCACTGATTACCATTCCTAATGAAAAACTGCTTAAAGTACTCGGCAAGGAAATGAGTTTGCTGAATGCGTTCAAATCAGCCAACGACGTATTGTTGGGCGCTGTTCAGGGTATTGCTGAACTTATTACTCGTGAAGGCATGATCAATGTGGACTTTGCTGATGTTCGCACGGTAATGTCAGAAATGGGCATGGCAATGATGGGCACCGGTCGTGCTTCGGGCGAACAACGCGCCGTAGAAGCTGCACGACTGGCAGTGTCCAGTCCGCTGTTGGAAGACGTTGATTTGGCCGGTGCCAGAGGTGTTTTGGTCAACATCACTGCAGGCCTGGATATGAGCATCGGCGAGTTTGAAGATGTTGGTAACACCATTAAGGAATTTGCTTCAGAAGACGCTACAGTGGTTGTCGGTACTGTGATTGATCCTGAAATGACAGATGAACTGCGTGTTACTGTGGTGGCAACCGGTCTGGGTGCAAATAAGGTAATGGCTGCGAAACCAGTACCTGTTGCCAGTGCGCCGCAGATTGAAATTGTCAAAAAGCCGGTAGAAATTGACTATGATGAACCAACAGTTATTCGCAAGGAAAAAGTCAGCCAGCAGAAACAAGTGGCCAATGGCGATGTCAATATGGATTATCTGGACATTCCGGCTTTTCTCAGACGTCAGGCTGATTAAAATTTGTAGAAGCAGGGCTGGTTGGGCAATATAAGTACATGGTACTATTATTCGATCTGTAACGTAGAAGGGGGATTACACCGTGATCAAGCAACGAACATTAAAAAACATGATTCGTGCGACCGGTGTCGGTTTGCATAGCGGCGAAATGGTCTATCTGACTTTGCGTCCGGCCGCCCCCAATACGGGAATTATCTTCCGCAGGGTTGACCTGGACCCGGTGGTAGAGATTGAGGCCAAGGCAGAAAATGTCGGTGAAACTGCGCTGTCGACAACACTGATCCAGAATGGACAGAAAGTATCGACAGTTGAGCACTTGCTGTCAGCCTTTGCCGGTCTTGGGATTGATAACGCTTATATCGAGCTCAACGCGCCTGAGGTGCCCATCATGGATGGCAGTGCCGGACCGTTTGTATTCCTGGTGCAATCGGCGGGTATTGAAGAGCAGGCAGCAGCCAAGAAGTTCATTCGTATCAAAAAGCCAATCATGCTTGAAGACGGTGACAAATGGGCTCGATTTGAGCCGTTTGAGGGGTTCAAAGTTTCGTTCACCATTGACTTCGAACATCCGGCTTTTACTGGAAGACCGCAACAGGTTGAAGTTGATTTTTCCTCGACCTCATTTGTTCGCGAAGTCAGTCGTGCCCGGACCTTTGGCTTTATGAAAGATATCGAGAAGTTGCGTGAGATGAACCTAGCCCTGGGCGGCAGCATGGATAATGCTATCGTTGTCGACGATTTCCGAGTACTTAACGAAGATGGCCTGCGCTACGAAGACGAGTTTGTACGACACAAGGTGTTGGATGCGATTGGCGATCTCTATCTGTTAGGACACAGTCTGATCGGTGCTTTCAGCGGTCACAAGTCTGGCCATGAAGTGAATAACAAGCTGTTGCGTAAGTTACTGGCGCAGGAGGATGCATGGGAGTTGGTGAGCTTTGAGGAAGACAAGGATGCCCCCATCCTTTTCAGTCGTCCTGCGGCCTCTCTCAGCAATTAATCACTAATCTTGACGACAGCGCTTGGCCAACTGGTTAAGCGCTGTTTTTAATGCACCATCCTCAATTCCAGACGCTGTTTGTTCAATACTCTTGGCGCTGTTTTTCGATAATTCCAGCTGGTTGCGGCCCGTGATACGGCTGGTTTTAACGAATGGCCTGACTTTTAGTTCAAGTTGCTGTACATTCAAGCCTGTTTGTTCGCTGAGTGCCTTGCAGATCTGTGCTGACTGGAAGCGCAACATACTGGCATAACTTGACTGGTCACAAAGTATGACCACCGTGGTTTCATTCAAGTTGGCCAGTTGGCAGTGTTCGCTGAATCTTGATGGCAGGATATTGTGCAGAATATGATTCAGCTGGCTCAATTGTCGGCTACGCTGGCTCAGTGCTGCCAAGCGATTGTTATTAACAAAGATTCGGCTGAGAGGTTCGGGTGATTTGCTCATGGCTCATTAATAACAGGTTTGAGATACAGTGCAAGTAATAATCATATCCGCAAACAAAACCGGGCACAGGCATTGGCATCTTACGCCACTCCGCCTGACGCTGATTGCGCTAACCCTACTGACATTGTTGGGCTTAAGCGCGATTTCCCTGCATCATTGGTCTCAACAGCGTTCGCTGCCAGCTTCATCACCAGATTACCTGCCCACTTTCACATACACACCTCGACTATCTCAACCGGCACCCAGATTATCTGAGCAAGACAGCATTCACGGCTTTTACGCAAAGCAGCTGGGCGGACTGCAGGCTGAAGCAATTCGCTTGAAGGTGCTCAGCGAACGCTTGGCCGAGGTTGCAGGGCTTGATATCAGCGAATTCATGCTGGATGAGCCTGCGGGTGTTGGCGGCATCGAATTTTCTGGTGACTGGCTCAGCAGTCACGAATTCGAACAAGGACTGGACTGGCTGTCAGCCGCTTTCTCAGCGCAAGGTACTCGGTTAAGCAGCCTTCAGGATTTCTTGATCACCAACGATAACATCACTTCTGCAATCCCTTTTGGTAAACCGGTTCCCGAAGATAAAACCTGGCTTTCTTCTTTCTATGGTCAGCGTGTTGATCCCTTCAGTGGTCGTAAGGCTTTTCATCGCGGACTGGATTTCGCTGGAAGGGAAGGCACTACCGTCCATGCTGTCGCCGATGGCATTGTCAGCTGGTCGGGTATGCGAGGTGATTATGGCGGCCTGATTGAAATTGATCATGGCAATGGATATGTCACCCGTTACGCCCATAATAAGACCCTCAAGGTCGAGCCAGGTGAGCGTGTCAGCAGAGGACAGGTCATTGCACTGATGGGTTCGACCGGTCGTTCCACAGCACCGCATGTGCACTATGAAGTGATCAGGGATGGAAAGCCAGTCAATCCATACAACTATCTGAACTGATTCTGTCAGGCATACCCTTGTAATTCAGGGTATGCATCGCCACATTCAGACATTGGCCGTTCGATATATCCAGACGTAAGCGCTATAATCAGCCGATTTGAGACAAATTGGTCGGGTTTCGCCGTATTCCAACAACAGGTAAACACATGGTTAGCAAGTTTTTCAGCAAAATTTTTGGCAGTCGTAATGAACGTGTAGTCAAAAAACTTCAGAAAGTTGTCGACGAGATCAATGCGCTAGAACCCATCATAGAACAGCTTGATGATGCAGCCTTGCAGGCTAAAACAGCTGAGTTCAAGCAGCAACTTGCTGAGGGAAAAACGCTGGATGATATCTTGCCTGAAGCATTTGCTGTGGTGCGTGAAGCCGGTAGGCGTGTGCTGGAAATGCGTCACTTTGACGTGCAAATGATCGGCGGTATGGTGCTGCATCAAGGCAAAATTGCCGAAATGAAAACCGGTGAAGGTAAAACACTGGTCGCTACGCTGGCGGTATATCTCAACGCGTTGAAAGGTGAAGGCGTTCACGTCATCACTGTGAATGATTACCTGGCCCGACGTGACTCGGCCTGGATGAGTCGACTCTATGGCTTTCTTGGCCTGACCACTGGAGTCATCGTTTCCGGCTTGAGTAATGAAGAGCGTCGTGAGGCTTATGCTGCCGATATTACCTACGGCACCAATAATGAATTTGGCTTTGACTACCTTCGCGACAATATGGCGTTTCGTATTGAAGACAAGGTTCAACGCAAACTGCATTTTGCCGTAGTGGATGAGGTTGACTCGATTCTGATTGACGAAGCCAGAACACCACTGATTATCTCCGGACCGGCCGAAGACAGCTCAGAGCGTTATCAGCAAATCAATGTGCTGATTCCGAATCTTTCCAAGCAGGAAGGTGAGGGCGACGATGTTACCGTTCCTGGCGACTACACGGTTGACGAGAAAAACAAACAGGTATTTTTCACAGAAGCGGGCCACGAGAAGATTGAGCAACTGCTCACAGAAGCCGGTTTGCTGGAAGAGGATGCCAGTCTTTACGATGCCGCCAATATTGGCTTGATGCATCATGTCAACGCCGCGTTACGAGCACATGTGCTGTTTCACCGGGATGTTGACTATATTGTCCAAAATGACCAGGTGGTCATCGTCGATGAGTTCACCGGCAGAACCATGCCGGGCAGACGCTGGTCAGAGGGTTTGCATCAAGCGATTGAAGCCAAGGAAGGTGTCTCAGTTCAGAACGAAAACCAGACACTGGCTTCAATTACTTTCCAGAATTATTTCCGACTCTACGAAAAACTCTCCGGCATGACCGGTACCGCAGATACCGAGGCATTTGAGCTGCAATCGATCTACGGACTTGAGGTCATCGTGATTCCCACTCACAGGGAAATGTTGCGTAAGGATGAAGCGGATCGCATTTATCTGACAGCACGTGAAAAATATGATGCCATCCTTGAAGACATCAAGGAATGCGTCGCCCGTAAACAGCCTGTTCTGGTGGGTACAGCCTCAATTGAGAGTTCTGAGTACCTGAATAATCTGCTGAAAAAAGCCAAAATTCCTCATGAAGTGCTCAACGCCAAGTTTCATGAAAAGGAAGCGCACATCATTGCTCAGGCAGGCCGCCCTGGCGCAGTTACTATCGCAACCAATATGGCGGGTCGAGGCACGGACATTGTGCTTGGCGGCAGCCTGGAAGTTGAGCTCGAGAAACTGGGCGAGAATCCGGACCCGGCTGAAAAAGCCAACATCAAGGCAGAATGGCAGGCGCGTCATGATGCTGTATTAGCTGCCGGTGGCCTGCATATCATCGGTACTGAACGTCATGAGTCACGACGCATTGATAATCAGTTGCGTGGACGTTCTGGACGCCAGGGTGACCCGGGTTCGACCAGATTCTATCTGTCACTGGAAGATAATCTAATGCGCATCTTTGCTTCTGACCGCATGGCCGGTTTGATGCAAAAACTGGGCATGGAAGACGGCGAAGCCATCGAGCATCCCTGGGTCAGCCGTGCGATTGAAAACGCGCAACGCAAGGTAGAAGGTCATAACTTCGATATCCGTAAACAATTGCTTGAATTTGATGATGTCGCCAACGACCAGCGTAAAGTGGTTTATGAGCAACGCAATGAGCTGATGTCTGCGGATGATGTTTCTGAAACGGTTAAGTCAATGCGCCGAACCGTTATCAATGACGTGATTAGTCTCTACATTCCACCAAACAGTATTGACGAGCAGTGGAATGTGCCGGGACTTGAGCAGGCCCTGCAGGAAGACTTTGGTCTCGACTTGCCACTGAGCAAATGGCTTGAAGAAGATGACACGCTGCATGAAGAATCACTGCGTGACAAGATTGTTGAATCTGCAGAACAGACCTATCAGGAAAAAGAAAATACTGTCGGTTCAGAACTGATGCGTCATTTTGAAAAAGCCATCATGCTGCAGACGCTGGATAGCCAATGGAAAGAGCACCTTGCACAGATGGATTATCTGCGTCAGGGCATTAACCTGCGCGGCTATGCCCAGAAAGATCCTAAACAGGAATACAAGCGTGAAGCCTTCCAGCTGTTTTCCAGCATGCTGGTGTCGATCAAACGTGATGTGGTGATGCTGCTTTCCAAAGTTAAGGTGCGTGCACCCGAGGATGTAGAAGCGGTTGAAGAGCAGCGTCGGCAATCGGCAAGCGTGCAGTACCAGCATGCTGAGCCTGAAGCCCTGACAGGCCAATCAGATGCACAGGAAGAAGAGCCTAGACAGGCACAACCTTTTACCCGTGAAGGTGAAAAGGTTGGACGTAATGATCCTTGCCCCTGTGGTTCAGGCAAAAAATACAAGCACTGTCACGGGGCGTTGAAATAATGGCGGTGAATCTTTCACCTCCCGACAAACACGCACTATTGCCAGTCGCGGGCATTCGTCTGGCGGTTGCCAGTGCCGGCATCAAAACACCGGGCAGAAAAGATGTGGTGTTGATTGAAATGGCTGAAGGTAGTCATTGTGCCGCGGTATACACACGAAACGCTTTTTGTGCTGCGCCAGTCATCGTTGCTCGGGAACATCAACAACAGGCAACACCGCGCTTTTTGTTGGTCAACTCAGGTAATGCCAATGCAGGAACCGGCGATCAGGGTCTGGCTGCAGCCAGGCAATGTTGTGGTGCCGTGGCCACTCATGGTCACGTATTACCGCAGCAGGTTCTGCCTTTTTCTACCGGAGTTATCGGTCAGCAATTGCCGGTAGCAAAAATCGAGCAGGCATTGCCTTCAGCTTTTGACAATCTTTCCGCCGATGGTTGGTTTGATGCTGCCTACGGCATCATGACCACTGATACCGTTGCCAAGGCGACCTCTGAGCACGTTCTGATAGACGGACGTGAAGTTACGGTGACTGGTATCAGCAAAGGTGCTGGCATGATTCGCCCGGATATGGCAACGATGCTGGCCTACATAGCGACAGACGCGGCTATTGCTCCAGAGTTGTTGCAACCGCTGCTCAATGACGTCATGAATGAATCGTTCAACCGAATCTCGGTGGATGGTGATACTTCGACCAATGATGCCTGTGTATTAATGGCTACCGGACAGGCGGCCAATACACTGATCGACAATAGTCACAGTGCTCAATATCAGCAGTTAGCTGATGCCGTAGCCAAGGTTTGTCGCTATCTTGCTCAAGCCATTGTGCGTGATGGTGAAGGTGCAACCAAATTCATCAGTATCGTGGTTGAACAAGGTAAAACTTCAGATGAGTGCTGTCAGGTGGCTTACACCATTGCGCATTCGCCGCTGGTGAAAACGGCCTTGTTTGCCTCTGATCCTAACTGGGGCAGAATCCTCGCCTGCGTTGGCCGCAGCGGTCTGGTTGAACTGGACCTATCGAAGATTTCCATTTTTCTCGATGATGTTTGCGTGATTGAAGCGGGCCAGCCGGCACTGGACTATACCGAAGACAAGGGCCAACAAGTCATGAACAATGCCGAAATCAGCATTCGCGTATTGCTGGGACGTGGCGCGGCTTCAGAAACGGTCTGGACCTGTGACTTCTCTTATGATTACGTGAAAATCAACGCAGAATACCGTACCTGATTGTCAGATGAGTACTTTGGAATCCGTTACCACACTGGCAGAACTTCTGAACCAGATTGGCGCGAAATATCGAGTTTTTGATCTCGGCCGTCGTGTCAGCAAACTATCTACCGAGCAGTTCCAGCAATTTGAACTGGCAAATCAGGCTTATCCCTATCCCTTTCAGCGCCAGGCGCTGTTGGGTCTGATTTTCTGGTTGCCCGCCGATACTGAGCGGCAATATGTCTGGTTTTTGCGTTTCCCACTGGATGAGCAGGGCTTGTTGATTCAAGCCAGTCGTGATGAGTTTTTGGTCATGCTATTGGAGCGGGTCGGAGCTTCAATGCTGGCCGCTGCTCAGGGCGGAAAACTTGAAGGTGTGTTGCAGGACAGCCCGTTTGTGTTTTCACCGCGCGATGACAAAATGGCGGCGTTTCATGCCCAGGCCCGAGCCACGCTAAAACTGCCTGCCTCCAGCCATTACACCACCGCACTTCAATACTTCACGACTCAAGACACTACGCTGGAATGGCAAAACCTGGCGATGCAAGGCGTGGCTGATGTTGCGATAAGGCTCGATGATGATAAGCACTGTCAGGGGCTAATCAAACGATTGCCCAGCCTACCAATGCAGCCACTGCAAATGCTTTGCAGCTTTTTAGAGCATGCGCGACCGCCTGTACGACTGGTTGAGCAGCTAGCGCAATTGATCGATTTGGAGTTGCAGCAATCAGCACCGGAGATCACACGGCTCACGGCCTTCTTGAGAGCGATATCCAACAGTGATGCGATGGGCTTGATTGAACATGCCGTGCAGGCAGTGCTTAAGCACCCATGCAGTGTTGACGTTGAAATATTGGCGGTGATCAGCGGTCGACTCTGGCCGATACTTAAACTGCCGGATCTGTGTCAGCTCTATGTAGAACAATTGGCCGTCAATTCAGCCGGTCAGGCCGGATTCAGTCATTTGCTGGCAGATTTGATGTTCCTGCCGGATATGCGTGAACCGGTAATGCAGGCTCTGAGAAATCCTCAACGGTCTGCAGCATTGACGGTTGCAGTCGGTCAGATGTTTGGTCACTCAGCTTAAGGCCGGAAACAGACCTCTCAAGCCGCTGGCAATAAACTCAATGGCAATGGCGGCAACAATCAGCCCCATGATCCGGGTTGAGATATTGATACTCATCGCACCCATTCGACTGGCAATCCAGGGTACCATTTTAAAGGTCAGCCAGAGCACTACTCCGAGCAGCAAAATTCCGGCGCTGAGTAAGCCGTAGTGAGCAATGCCATCACCTTTGTGGGCATTGATGATGACCAGACTGATGGCGCCTGGGCCAGCCAGTAGCGGCATTGCCAGTGGCACTGCGCCGATGGAATGTCCAGAATGAATAAACTCAGTGGCGGTTGATTGGCGTTCAGCATCTGGACCAGATTTGAGCATGGCAATCGACATCAGTAACAGCAACAGCCCTCCAGCGACCCGGAACGAGTGAATGCTGATACCAAAAAACGCCAGAATCATTTCACCTGCAACCACTGCAATCAATAGAATGACCATCGTGGTCAGCACTGCCAGTCTGGCGGCTCTGGCGCGGTTTTCCACAGACAGTGTGGCCGTCAGGCCGATAAATATGGGAATAATGCTCAACGGGTCGACCACGGCCAGCAAGGCGATGACAAATTTGCTGTACTCAGTGAGTTCCAGCATGGTCAGTCCAGATTTTTCTCAATGTCAGTGCTGAGCCCATCAATACTGTGACGATTCTTTTCCTGCCAGTATTGCCGTATGCCGGTTTCACCTTTCTTTTCGGCCCATTGATTCAGTTGTTCACGTTCACCTGCATATTGAAATAACGGCACTGCCATGCCGCACGAGGTTTGCACCAGTTCAACCTTGAGGTCAAAAATCTGTCGTGCGCCGGGCAGTGGGTCAAATAATGTATATAACTGTAACCACTCGGCATCATTATGGTGAATCACCCGCGCTGTGCCGTAGATACGCAGAATCAAGGGCTTGCCCTCAAAGGCGGCAAACATCAGTGTCATTCGATTTTGTTGTTGAATATGCGCGGCAGTTTCATTGCCACTGCCCGTCACATTCAGCCAGAGTACGCGCTTGGAATTAAGCACTCGCAGAGAATCCATCCCTTTGGGGGAAATATTGACCCGACTGTCCGAGGTCGCTGTACCGACAAAAAACAAATGTTGTTGCTGGATAAAGCTGATTAATCTATCCGAGAGTTCATCAAAGCGCTGCCCCATGCTGAGTACCTTCAATGGCTGTGTTTCGAGATCGACTGGCATACTGCTGTTGCCAGACTTTTTCGGTCATCATATCGTCAGTAGACGACACCCGGTCAATAAACAATAGACCCTGAAGATGATCATATTCGTGTTGGAATAATCTGGCTAAAAATCCATCATAGCGGGTTTGCACTTTAGTCCCGTCTTGCAGCGTGTAGGCTACTTCAATGGATTGAGGGCGCGAGACTTTGGCGCGAAGTCCGGGGATGCTCAGGCAGCCCTCCCAGTCACTGATTTGATGTTCAGAGCTGCTTAAAATCTGAGGATTGATCACGGTGGTGATGGGCATTTCTGGGGCGTCGGGATAACGGTCATTGGGGTGACTGCACATAATGAATATTTGCTGATCAAATCCCAGCTGGGTTGCCGCGATGCCCATGCCTTGTCGTTGTATGACCTGCTCTGTGAGCAATTCGATAATCTGCCGACACCGGTCGGAGTGAATATCACTGACCGGTTTGGCTTTGCGACGCAGCAAGGGCTGCCCTAATTGCAGTAATTCCAGTTCACTCATATTGCCGGTGCTTGCATGGGATCCTGAATGCGAAACCAGCCAGCAATACTGTAACGGTCACGCTTGCAGGCAAGAACCTCATGCGGAAAGTCCTCACTGAGAAAAACAACCAAAGTGCCCATTTCTGGCATGACTGTGCTGATAATCTGGTCGCTGTCCTTGTCATAAATCACCAGTTGACCGCCATCAGTCGCTTGCCAGTCCTGATTCAAATATAACACGGTGGTCAGTACGCGTCTGGAGTCGCCGCCTTTGAATGCATCCATATGCCGCTTATAGAAAGCACTTGGGGCGTAGTGTGCATAATGGGCTTCATAGTCGAATAATCCCAGAAACAATCGGCGATTAATTGCCAGGCGAAAATCAGCCATTTGCTGCAAATAGGCGGCGTCAACTTTATGGGTATCGCTCAGCCAGCGAGTTTCATCGCCGCGAATGGCTGTGTTGATTTGAAAGTCAGTCTCTCTGCCTACCCCGGCTAATTGCAGATCATTGTGTTCATCAAGTCTGGCGACCCGACGGTATAGATCATGTGTCAGAGCATGAGAAAAGGCATCCGGTACGATAGAGTAGCCTTGTTCGAACAGATCATTGGCAATCAGATCATACAATTCAGATTCGGCTGGGGGCGGGGGAGTCGCAGACATAGGCACTCCTGAGTGCTTAAAAGTCAGTGCACAGAGCGGTCAAGCCGTTCGGCAGGCGCTGAAATTTAACAGAAAATGAATAGCGCTGTATATCTATTTCTGCGGAGCATGTTTTCAGACCAGCGGCAGGATATTGCAGACCGGTTTCATCAGATTCAGCCGAAGAACCAATAGGCGATTATGATGGCTGCAGTAATGCCGGCAATATCTGCTGCCAGGCCACAGCCCACTGCATGACGGATATTACGGATACCCACAGCACCAAAATAAACCGCCAACACATAGAAGGTGGTTTCCGTGCTGCCTTGCACCATGGACGCCAGTCTGCCAGCAAAGGAGTCAGCACCATGCGTTTGCATGGTATCAACCATCATGGCTCTGGCACCGCTGCCGCTGAAGGGCTTCATAAATGCGGTTGGCATCGCGTCAATAAAGCGATCATCCATGCCAAGGCTCAATACCAGACTGCGTAGCAGATCAAACAAGATATCCAATGCACCACTGGCACGGAACACGCCAATGGCAACCAGCATGGCAACCAGATAGGGAATGATTCGAACGGCGGTTTCAAAGCCTTCCTTGGCGCCTTCAATAAAGGCTTCGTAGGCATTGATTTTGCGGATAGCCGCAGCACCGATAAACATGATCACCAGTGCAAACAAAATGACGTTACTGATTAAAGCCGATTGGGTCAGCATCTCAGCTTGTGGCAGGCTGACGAAATAGAACAGCAGTGCAGCTATCAATAGCGTAAAACCACCCAGATAGGCAGCAATGACACGGTCCAGCAAATTGATACGCTGCACCCAGGCAACCGTCAATAAGCCCACCATGGTTGAACAATAAGTCGCCAGCAAGATTGGAATGAACACATCAGTCGGGTTAGCGGCGCCCATCTGAGCCCGGTAAGTGAATATGGTGACCGGAAACAAGGTAACTGCCGAGGTGTTGATCACCAGAAACAGAATCTGGGCATTGCTGGCGGTTGTTTTGCTGGGATTAAGTGTTTGCAGCTCTTTCATTGCCTTGATACCGAGCGGTGTCGCAGCATTATCCAGGCCCAGTGCATTGGCCGAAATATTCATCACCATGGCACCCAGTGCCGGATGGTTTTTGGGAACTTCGGGCATTAAGCGCACAAACAGCGGGCTTAGACCACGGGTTAACAACTCGACAAAGCCGCTGCGTTCACCAATCTTCATGATGCCCAGCCAGAGGGCCAGAATACCGGTCAGGCCAATGGAAATTTCAAAAGCGGTGCGAGACAAGCTGAACATCGCGTCCATTAACTCGCCAAATACCTCGGTGTCACCAAGATAAATAAGCCGGAACAACGCGACGCAAAAGGCGATAAGGAAAAAAGCGATCCAGATAAGATTCAGCATGGCGTTTATTGTGGCATGCCGGATCTGTTTGAGGAAGTTGCCTTGCGTTGGTCTGGCAAAGAGAATGGGCGGGTTGCGACACCCGCCCACCTAGTCAAAGGACTATTTTGAGCGATCTTGTGTTGATTTCTTGCGTGACTTACTTTTGTCGAAACTTTTCGGGCCACTGCCGGATTTACGTTTGAAGCTTCGAGCTGAATCTTCAGTTGGCACGGCAGATTCCAGATCTTCAATCAGACTGATGTTCATCTGATGGTTATTCACCCATGTTTTACGCAGGTGCTGGAACACGTCGCGCGGCATGCCTTCTGGCAGATCAATCAGGCTGTGATCATCGTTGATAGTGATGCGCCCGATAAACTGACTGTCGATTCCGGCTTCATTGGCGATAGCGCCGACCAGATGCTTGGGTTCGATCTGCTGTTCACGGCCCACTTCAACCCGATAAGTCTGCATGCCGGTTTCAGTGACATGAGGTCGGGCTGCACGTGGTGCTCGTGGCTCACGTGCTTTTTTACCGCGACTGTCTGAAGCTGAATGTCTGTCATGGTCACGTTCAGGCCGCTCGGGTCTTTCACGAACATGTTTGACGGGCAGCAACGGTCGACTCTTTTGCAGCAGGAACGCCATGGCGGCGGCCACTTCAATCGGATCAGCGTTGTGTTCCTGCTGATATTGAGTGATCAGGGTTTCGAAGAAACTCAGATCCTGTGACTCAATGGTTTCACTGAGTTGTTCCTTGAATTGCATCACCCGGCGGTCTGCCACTTCTTCGCTGCTGGGCAGTTGCATTTTATTGATGGTTTGACGGGTTGCTTTTTCGATGGCCATCAACATACGTTTTTCGCGTGGTGAGACAAACAAGATGGCTTCACCTTTACGGCCGGCGCGACCTGTGCGGCCGATACGATGCACGTAGGACTCTGTATCGTAGGGAATATCGTAATTCACCACATGACTCATACGTTCGATATCAAGACCACGGGCGGCCACGTCGGTGGCGATCAGAATATCAATCTGACCTTTCTTCATGCGCTCGATGGTTTTTTCACGTAGTGCCTGGTTCATGTCACCATTGAGTGCAGCACTTGCATAGCCACGTGCTTCCAGCTTTTCAGCCAGTTCGACAGTTGCGTTTTTGGTGCGAACGAAAATGATCATGCCATCGAAATCTTCGATTTCGAGAATGCGTGTCAATGCATCAAGCTTGTGCACACCGGTCACTTGCCAGTATCGCTGGTTGATAGTGTCTACGGTGGATGTCTTGCTCTTGATGCGAACTTCTACCGGATCTTTGAGGTAGCGCTGGGCAACGCGATGAATCGGTCCTGGCATCGTGGCCGAAAACAGTGCCACCTGACGTGTTTCAGGTGTTTCCTGCAAGATGGTTTCAACATCGTCGATAAAGCCCATGCGCAGCATTTCATCTGCTTCATCAAGTACCAGCGCACTGAGCTGATCCAGTTTGAGCGTGCCACGGCGGATATGATCGAGGATACGGCCCGGAGTTCCGACAACCACTTGAGGCTGGCGTTTCAGCGCGCGTAATTGAATGCTCATACTTTGACCGCCGTAGATCGGCAGAATGTGGAATTCTTTCAGATGGCGCGCATAAGTTTGCATCGCTTCCGAGACTTGAATTGCCAGTTCACGAGTCGGTGCAAGCACTAACAGTTGTGTACCTGATTTGCGCACATCCAGTCGACTCAGCAGAGGCAGCGAAAATGCTGCTGTTTTGCCGGTACCGGTTTGCGCTTGACCGAGCAGGTCACGACCTTCGAGTAAAGGGGGAATACTTTGTGCCTGAATCGGCGAGGGGGTTTCGTAACCCGCTTCGCTGACAGCACGTAAAATAGCAGGAGCCAGCCCTGACTCAGCAAATGAGGGCAATTGATCGAGTTGTTCTGTGGACATGAAATAACCTGTGAAAGTCAGTTTTGCAATCAAAACTGAAGGCGGGAGAAATACCACCGGGTATTGTACGTGCTCTTTTGAATAAAAGACAGAGAAATCATTTATTTATTCCACATGGCTGGTCAGTTGCCTGGTCATGGTTCATCATGCAAAGAGAAACCTCAGGAGTATCTCATGGACCCATTTTCGATAGATGCCTATAGCCCAAAAGAGATTGCTGGACGAATTCAGCAGTTGGGCGTCGTTAAGAGCAAAGGTGATCCACTGCGGGTTGTGGCCTTGTCGCTATTGGCAGGCGCCTTCATTGCTTTCGGCGCTGCCTTGTTTACAGTTGTGACCTTTGATGCGGGTGGCCTGGCGGCAGGTGTGTTGCGACTGCTGGGAGGCTTGGCTTTTTGTCTTGGCCTGATTCTGGTGGTGGTAGCTGGCGCGGAATTATTTACCGGTAATAATCTGATTGTCATGGCTTATGTGGATGGTCAGGTGACGCTCAGGCAATTGCTGAATAATTGGGGCCTGGTCTATTTGGGTAATTTTGTCGGTGCGATAGGTATTGCACTGCTGATTTATTTCAGCGGCCACTGGCAGGGGGCTCAGGGCGCCGTTGGCGCACATGCGGTGATGATTGCTGATGCCAAGGTCAACCTGACCTGGATGGAGGCATTTACCCGTGGCGTTTTGTGCAACATCCTGGTCTGTCTTGCGGTATGGCTGTGTTATGCCGGACGCAGTGTCACGGACAAGATTCTGGCAGTACTGTTTCCAATTACCGCCTTTGTGGCTCTGGGATTTGAGCACTCTGTGGCCAATATGTTTTTTATTCCAGCCGGTTTGTTGGCACAGACCGACCCGCTGGTGAGTTCGGCATTGGTTAATCAAGTCTCATCCCAGCTGTCTGTCAGCGGCTTTTTATGGCACAACCTGATCCCGGTCACCTTGGGCAATATCGTCGGTGGCAGTGTGTTTGTTGGCTTGTTTTACTGGTTTATTTATCTGCGTAAATAAGGAGAGTGTGATGACTGAGCATGTGTACAAACATATCGAAGTAACCGGTAGCTCTGCTACCAGTTCCGATCATGCGATTGAGTTAGCGATTGCCAAGGCGGCCGAAACCATCAAGCACATACACTGGTTTCAGGTGACCGATACCCGTGGCTACATTGAGGAGGGTAAGGTCAAATACTGGCAGGTCACTCTGAAAATCGGTTTTCGGATTGAGGATTGAGCTATTGGGTCACCAATGAACAGGGGGCTTGTTGGACACAAAAACAGTCGTCAGCAGAAACGGCTGGCAAAGGTCAACAAGCCCCAGCGACCCAGATCCGCTTAACGATTGATTTTGGTGAACTTGGAGCCTTCCAGGGTCAGGTTGTACATCAGCCCTTTGTTGTTGAAAACAAAGCCTGCAATGGGTGATTGAATATCGACGGTATTGATGTCTTCACCGACCCCCCATTCAACGACTGCAACCGAACCATCGACACCTGCTTTCCAGCCGCTGCTGTTGCGAAAATTATTCAAGGCGTCATCGGTCAGAAACACAACGACGATGGATTTCATTTGTGCGCCCAGCTGAAAACCAATCGAGGCGCCAGCAGTGTTGTAGTAATCAACGGTTTGACCGCCGACACGTAGTGCGCCTTCACCGTATTCACCACCAATGCCAAAGCCCGCTTTGATGACTTTTGGAAACACCAGCACACCTTTGGCTTTTTCCAGAAAGCGCTCACCACCGTTGACCTGCTTTTTGAATTCGGCGAGGGTTTCATCGACACCGATATCTATCTCAGTTGCGGTGTCGGCCTGAGCCGGGATGCTGAAAATCATCAGACTGAGCATTAACGCACTGAACAACGATAGGTTTCTGAGCATGAGAAATTACCTGTTTTAAGTGGTTGAAGGGCCAAATTAGCACGAAATTGTGACAGGCGAAACTCGCTTGAGTTCTGTTCAGTTAATGCCCTGGCTTTTCAGATAATCATCATAGCTGCCACTGAAATCGGTAATGCCACTGGCCTGCATATCGAAGATTCGAGTTGCCAGCGAAGAGACAAATTCACGGTCATGCGAGACGAAGATCAACGTGCCGTCATATTGCTCCAGCGCCATATTCAGTGACTCGATAGACTCCATATCCATGTGATTGGTCGGTTCATCCATCACCAGAATATTGGGCCGTTGCAAAATCAGCTTGCCAAACAACATACGGCCTTTTTCACCACCCGACAGCACATGGACTTTCTTGTCGATCATATTGCCGGAGAACAAGAGGCGACCGAGAGTGCCACGAATCACTTGTTCATCATCTTCCGGGCCACCCCATTGGGACATCCACTCCAACAATGTCATTTCATTCTTGAACAGATGGTCATGGTCCTGTGCGTAATAACCAATGTTGGCATTTTCTGACCATTTGACTTCACCGCTAGTGGCCGGCAACTCTCCCACCAGTGTTTTGACCAGTGTGGTTTTACCAATACCGTTAGGTCCAATAACCGCAATTCGCTCACCGACTTCGGCCATGAAACTAAAATTGGTAAACAGAGGGTGTTCTGTTTCGTAGCCTTGACTGAGTTTGCTCACTTCAAGCGCATTACGGAACAGTTTTTTGTCCTGGCTGAAACGGATATAAGGATTGACCCGGCTGGATGGCTTAATGTCATCGAGCTTGAATTTTTTCGATTTGTTTTTGCCGTGATGTTGCTTGCTTGGCTTTGGAAGCGTTTGCAGAAAACCTTGAAACAAATTCCTGCAGTTCCTTGATCTGGGCTTTTTTCTTGGCATTGTCAGCCAGTTGACGTTCACGGGCCTGAGTGGATGCCAGCATGTAGTCATCATAATTGCCAGGATAGACACGCAGTTCACCGTAATCCATATCGGCCATGTGAGTACAGACACTGTTCAGAAAATGGCGATCATGGGAAATGATAATCATGGTGCTGTTTCGCTGGTTCAGTATGTCTTCCAGCCAGCGGATGGTGTTGATATCAAGGTGGTTGGTCGGCTCATCCAGCAGCATGATATCGGGATCGGCGAACAGTACTTGAGCCAGCAAAATCCTTAATTTCCAGCCGGGAGCGATTTCGCTCATCGGGCCGTAGTGTTGCTCAACAGGAATACCTACGCCCAGCAATAACTCACCTGCTCGTGATTCTGCGGTGTAGCCATCCATCTCGGCATAAAGACCTTCCAGCTCGGCGACTTTGATACCGTCTTCCTCGCTCATTTCTGGCAGGTTATAGATGCGATCGCGTTCGTGATGGACTTCCCACAGCGCTTTATTACCCATGATCACCACGTCAATGACGCGCTGATCTTCGTAAGCGAATTGATCCTGTTTGAGCACCGCATAGGTTTCATTCGGATCGTAAATCACATTACCGGAAGTCGGCTCCTGTACACCGGCAAGAATTTTCATGAAGGTCGATTTGCCGCAGCCATTGGCGCCAATCAAACCGTAGCGATTGCCATCGCCGAATTTGACTGAGACATTCTCAAACAAGGGCTTGGCCCCGAATTGCATGGTGATATTGGCGGTACTAAGCAAGGTGATGTGTCCTGTGGCAACCCCGAAGCGCGATCACTCCGGAAAAAAGCGCCTATTGTACATGCTTGGGATCGGATTATCTTGATTGCGAGATTGAGCTTGCAATCAAATCAAGCTTTGCCTGACGGCTGAGTTTTTTGATAGCAGCTTCACGGCGACTGGCACTGCTTCTGTCGGGATAAGATTCTTGATAAACCACTTGCTTGGCTTGGCTGCTGGCAAAGAATCGAGCGCCCTTGCCGGATTGATGTTGCTGCAGGCGACGTGTTAAATCTGTGGTAATGCCGGTATACAAATGACCATTGGCAGCTTCGATGATGTACAACGTCCAGTCAGTTGTCTTCATTAAAATCCAGTGCGATGGAATTGATGCAATAGCGTAATCCGGTAGGGGCTGGGCCATCATCGAAGATGTGACCAAGATGCGCATCACAACGATGACAGCGGACTTCGGTGCGATCCATACCGTGACTGTAGTCGGCATGATGCGTCACGACACCGTGCTCTATCTGGGCAGAAAAACTGGGCCAGCCACAACCCGCATCGAATTTGTCTTCAGAGGAAAACAACGCTTCATCACAACAGACACAGTGATAAGTGCCGGGAGCGTTGTGATTGTGATAGATACCGCTAAAGGGGGCTTCGGTGCCTGCACTGCGGGTGACTCTGAACTGTTCTTCGGTCAGCAGCTGTCGCCACTCCCGGTCAGGTCTGTCAATTTTCTCAGACATTACATGTAATGTTTAACTGCCAAAAGCGGCTATTGTAAGCAGAGCACAACAGAAAATCAGCCCATAAAATGCAGGGTTATTCCGTATCGGGCGAGTCATTTAACAGCGTTTTACTGAGCTCAGCAAAGTCTTTGAGCAATCTTTGCATGCCGTCAATATCAAACGCGGCCAGCCGTTCCAGCAACAGAGTTGCGTAGCGATCCAGTTGGGGAAGTGCATAAGCGCTGGCCAGTGCGGCAACACTGTCAGCAAATAAGTGAATGTCGCTTATGCTGTTGCTGCGTCGTGCTCTGAGCCATAAGGTCTGGATTTCGTTATCCATGCGTTCGCGGATTTGTTGCCTCTGTTCCGCAGGTAATGTGCTCAAATCAACATCTGTTTGCTCAGGTTCAGGTTCTGTTTGCTCATGGCGAATATATTTCGACAGGGTGAGGAACAGATCATTTTTCAGTATTGGTTTTCGCAGATAGGCATCAAACTGACTTTCTCGACCTTTTTCATAATCACTCTGCATGACCGATGCGGTCAGGGCGACAATGGGAATGGTGGGGGCCATTTGTTTGATCCGTTCGGCAGCTTCATATCCATCCATTACCGGCATGCGAATATCCATCAATATCAGGTCTATGGCCTGCTGTTTGACAATATTCACGGCTTCAGCACCATTTTCAGCCTCGATGACCTTGACTTTGGTGTCAGCAAACAGGTTGGTAATGAGTTGTCGGTTGTCTTCAATATCGTCCACCACCAGCAGCGTGGCCGGGCGGAATTTGATGCGACTGGCATCAAAGGATAAGGCCTGTTCAAGCTGTCTTTCGGCGATTACTGATGCGATGCTGACTTCGCGTAACTCAATTGAAAAACAGGCGCCTTTGCCGGGCTTACTTTGAACGGTAATTTCACCGTTCATCATTTCGACCAGACGCTGGGTAATACTGAGTCCCAGTCCGGTACCACCATATTTTCTGAAATCCTGGCCGGATTGTTGAGTAAAGCTCTCGAAAATATGGGCGACTTCATGTGCTGGAATGCCGACGCCGGTATCTTCAACTTCAATCAGCAAATCAAGTTTGCTTAGATGTTCAAGGTGATTGCGTACTTTGACACGTAGGGTAATTTTACCTTCGTCAGTAAACTTCACTGCATTGCTGAGCAGATTGAACAGAATCTGCCGCAGTCGCGTCGGATCCAGAAGTACGCTGTCCGGCAGGCTGTCATCAATCTCCAGCACCAGTGCCAGATCCTTCTGCCGAAGCTGCAAGGCGAACATGTTGCTGATATCTTCAAACAAATGCCGAAGATGGCAGGCGGTCACAACCAGTTCAAGCTTGCCTGCCTCAATTTTTGATAGATCAAGAATGTCATTGATCAAAATCATCAGCGTGTTTCCAGCACTCTGGATGGTGTGAGTAAATGATTTAAGTCTTGCATCATTGACTTGTTCACCGAGTAATTCGGCAAAGCCAAGAATGGCGTTCATGGGCGTGCGAATCTCATGACTCATATTGGCGAGAAACTGGGATTTGGCCTGATTGGCCGATTCGGCCGCAGCCTTGGCTTCCTTCAGGGATTTTTCCAGTGCTATTCGCTCGTTGATATTGAGAAAAAATCCCAGATAAGCAGGTATGCCACGGTAATTGATGCTGATGACGGTTAACAGTGTATGGATGAGTTCGCCTCTGAGTGTTCTGATTTCGATGAGTTCATTACGTAATTCGCCATTCTCATCCAGCTTGTTGATAATTTGCTCCCGCTGAGAGGGTGGATCATAGAACTCGCGTGCCGATAGTTCAGAACGTTGCTGTTCGTTAAATCCCAGCTCCTGATAACTCCAGGCATTGGCCAGCAGGATCTGGCCCGTTTTCCGCTCAGTCACTAACAAGCTGATTGGCATGGCATTAATCAGCTTGGAAAGCTGTGCCTCACTTTCTTTCAGTTGCTGTTCGGAAGCTCTGCGTCGGGCGACTTCCTTGTGCAAACGTCGATTCCAGAAAGCGCTTGCCAGTAACACCAGTAACAAACCTGCCATGATTTGTATCAGCAGCGTGTAGTCAGTCGTCTCAAGTACAGTCACTGATAGCCATCGTTGTTCGATAGCGCGATGTTCCTCCTCGCTGATGGATTCGAGTGCGGCATTGATGATGCTGAGGAGCATTTCGTTGCCTTTGACAACACCCACATGCAGGTCCGCGTTAAATTCAGGAATCACCGTGGTGCTCAGATGGGTGAGCCCTGATTGGCGTGTGCTGTAACTGATGGCTGCAATATTGTCGAAATAGGCATCAATGCGGTTGGCAGCCAAGAGCCTGAATCCGTCATCAATGGATTCCACCTGAACCCGCTCGATTTTCGGAAAGTGATCGCGTAGAACGGATTCAGGAAAATAGTCTGCGACGACGCCCACTCGTTTGCCGGAAAACTCTTGCAGGCCGCTCAAATAGCCAAATTGGGTTGAACTGATGGCCAGCGGAAATTCGATGAAGGCATCAGATAAATCCAGGAACTGTTCCCGCTCTTCATTGCGCGACAAAGCCGCTACGATGTCTATCTCACCTTGCCGTGCCGCCTCAAGCACTGACGGCCAATCCGGTAAATGGGCGACTTCAAATTGCAGACCCGTTCGCTCACTGATAAGCCGCAGATAATCGGCGGCAATACCTCGATGTTCGCCCTGGCGATCCAGATAATCAAAGGGTGGCCAATAGGGATCAACCCCGACAATCAGCGGTCCTGATTGTGCAATCCATTGTTGCTGTTCGGCGCTGAGATGTAAGGATTTTTTTGGCGCAGGCAATATTTCAAAAGCCGTACCAGCACTGCTGGCGGCGTACCATTTTTCCATGATTGCTGCTCGCTCACGAGTGCTGATGGCGGCCAGGCTTTTTTCGATAATGTTGAACAGCAAAGGATAGTCATGATGGATGGCAACTGATGCGTGAGTGTCCAGTCCAGGAAATGGTGCCGCAATTTTGAGGTTTGAAAGATACCGCTCCCGCATGATGATGGTCGCGACCGCAATATTGCCGATATAGGCATCTGCTTGCGAGAAAGAAACTGCGGTCAGTGAAGCGTCATTGGAATCAGTCAGCAACAGCTCGATATCCGGGTGGTGTTTGACCATCCATTCGTGCAAATAAGAGCCCTCGTTGAGGGCGACTGTCTTGCCAGTCAGATCACCGACACTGTGAATGTCATCACGTTGTTGCTGGGTAATGATGCCCAACGACATGGAGACATAAGGTGCAGTGAAGTTGAGATAGCTGAGTCTCTGTGGCGTTTCGGCTGCACAGCTCAGCCCATGTAAAAGACCATTTTCGACATTGCTGAGGGTCTCTGCCCAGACTGCCGGTTTGACAATAATTTCCAAGCCGCTTTTTTCACTGATAAGCGCCAGAATATCGGCGGCGATACCATCGTGTTCGCCTTCTGCATTGGCAAAGTCATAAGGAGCCCAGCTATAGTCAGCCCCCAGTGTGATCTGTGGATTGTCGATAATCCATTGTTGTTCAGCATCAGTAAATTGAGGTCGTTCAGCGGCGGCAGGTGCAGCCAACAATAGCCAGCATAGGAGCAAGCGGCTACAGACGTTCGACCGCAACAAACTCATCAACATGTTCCAGCAACAGGTCCACCAGATAAGGATCGAATTGATGGCCTCGCTGGCTACGGATGTATTCGACCGTGTCTTCGAGCGTCCAAGGTTCTTTATAAACTCGCTTGTGTAACAGGGCATCAAACACGTCAATCAACGCAACAATGCGTCCGTAGAGGTGAATATTTTCGCCCTTCAAGCCTTGAGGATAACCGCTACCATCCCATTTTTCGTGATGTTGATGCGCGATGATGGCGGCGGCACGAGTATATTTGCGCCTGGAATTTTTCAGAATCTCATAGGCGCGGGTGGTGTGTGATTTCATGATTTCGAACTCGTCCTCGGTGAGGCGACCGTTCTTGTGCAATATTTCATGCGGGATAGTGATCTTGCCAATGTCATGCATCGGTGCGGCATGAAAGATAATATCGGCATCTTCGTCGTTAAGACTTTCGTGATAATAGGCCAGCAATCTTGAGCATTCGGCTACCCGGCGAATGTGTTTGCCGGTCTCATCTGAAGTGCTCTCCATCAACTCGGTGAGCATGTAGATCATCTCAATTTGATTTTGCTCCAGCTCGGTCATCAACCTTCGCTGACTCATCTGCAGTTTGTTCTGCAGGTTCGTGTTGGTCTGTGCCAGCAGTTGCTTGGCTTGATGCAATTCGGTGTGTGTTTTGACTCTGGCCAATAACTCTTCAGCGTGAAAGGGCTTGGTAATGTAATCAACTCCACCGCATTGAAAACCTTTACTCATCGAATCAATATCGGTTCTGGCTGTGACAAAAATAATGGGGATGTTTTGTAGTTTTGGTTCTGCTTTGATGCGTCGACAGACTTCATATCCGTCCATTTCAGGCATCATGATATCCAGCAGTACCAAATCGTAGCTATTGACTCGCATCAGTGCCAGCGCTTCCTGACCCTTGGTGGCAAAAGACAGTTGATAGGGTTCTTCCTTGAGGAAGTTCATTGCCACTTGTATGTTGTCAGGCACATCATCGACGATCAGAATGTGTGCTTGTGTAGTCATTGTCAGTCCCTTTTTTTTGTTGATTGCCTCTATGCAATAAGTCCATTCACAACAATCTATAGTTCATTCAATCTGA
>NZ_APHR01000028.1 GCF_000349205.1 Methylophaga lonarensis MPL
TCGGAAACGGGCAACCAGGTCCGGTCTGGCAACGCTTGATTACGCTGTATCAGCATTTGAAGCAGGAGCAGAATCTTGGCTGACAGCACACAAGAAACACTGCTTGAGTTTCCCTGCGAATTCCCCATCAAGGCGATGGGCATCAGCAGTGATAACTTCGATGCACTGGTGGTTGAAATTGTCCGCAGACATGTAAGCGAACTGCCCGAGGCTGCGGTCAGCAGCAAACAAAGCTCAGGTGGTAAATATACTTCAGTCACGGTGCTGATTCAGGCCACCAGCAAGGCACAGCTTGATGCGATTTATCAGGAACTCAGCAGCCACGAGCTGGTGAAATACGTACTTTAGCGACCTGATGCAGATTCGTGATCTTGGCAAGGTGAACTATTCAAGCACCTTGCAGGAAATGCGGGATTTTACCGACCAGCGTCAGCCGGAAACGGAGGATGAGCTGTGGTTACTGGAGCATTATCCGGTGTTCACGCAAGGTCACAATGGGCAGCCTGAGCATTTGCTGACGAGTTCTGACATTCCGCTGGTGCAATCGGATCGCGGCGGTCAGATTACTTATCACGGTCCCGGACAACTGGTGATCTATACCTTGCTCGATCTCAAGCGCATGCACAGCGGTGTTCGCCAAATGGTGACGCTTCTGGAAAACTCAGTTATCCGTCTGCTGGACAACCACGGAATACAGGCTCACGCGCGAAAAGATGCTCCGGGCGTTTATGTCGATGACGCCAAGATAGCAGCGCTTGGTTTACGGGTCAGGCGTGGAGCCTGTTATCATGGCATCAGTCTTAATGTTGATATGGATCTCACGCCATTTGATTTGATTAATCCCTGTGGCTATGCGGGAATGCCGGTGATCGACATGAAAAGCCTTGGCGTATCTCTGACCATGCCTCAGGCAAAACAACAACTGTCATCGCTGTTAGTGTCAGCGATTAACCAACAGGCAAGCATAAAACCATGACGCAAGCTGAACACGCCAAACGTGATATCAAAGCCCTCAAGGGCGCTTCCAAGGTGGCGAGAATCCCCATCAAGATTGTGCCAGCTGACCCCAAGCGCAAACCCGAGTGGATCCGTGCAAAATCGCATGCTGATCCCGAAGTAAGCAGACTTAAAGGTCTGATTCGCGAACATAATCTACACACCGTTTGTGAAGAGGCCGCCTGCCCGAATCTTGGAGAATGTTTCGCTCACGGTACGGCGACTTTTATGATCATGGGCAATATCTGCACCCGCCGTTGTCCGTTTTGTGATGTTGCTCACGGCCGTCCCGATGCACTGGATGAAAACGAGCCTGAACAACTGGCAAGTCTGATCGCTGATATGCGGCTCAAGCATGTCGTTGTGACCTCGGTTGACAGAGATGATCTGCGTGACGGTGGAGCAGCTCACTTTACTCGCTGCATCAGTGAAATACGCCTGCGGTCACCACAGACCAGGATCGAAGTGCTTGTGCCTGACTTTCGTGGACGAATGGACCTTGCCCTGGAAGTACTTGCACATCAACCCCCCGATATTTTCAACCACAACCTCGAGACAATTCCGAGACTCTACAAGGCAGTCAGACCAGGATCTGACTATCAGTGGTCTCTGGATTTGATTCAGCGTTTTCAGAACCAGCACCCGGATGTACCGACCAAATCAGGTCTGATGCTGGGGCTGGGTGAAAGCATTGAGGAGGTGCATGCGGTCATGCAGGATCTCCGTCAGCATGGCTGTCAGATGCTCACCTTGGGGCAGTATCTTCAACCCAGTCGACATCATCTGGCAGTTGAACGCTTTGTCACACCGGCAGAGTTTGAGCAACTGGCTGAAGTCGCCAAACAAATGGGCTTTGTGCATGTCGCTAGTGGCCCGATGGTTCGTTCTTCCTATCATGCTGATCTGCAGGCGCAAGGTGTCAGCGTTTCCTGAGTTTGCTTGTTTCGGAGAGTCACCCTGTGTCGATTAAACGCCGTGATTTTCTGAAAAGTGTTGGCTACACCGCGGCGGGGAGTTTGTTGTCTGTGCCTTTGATGGCCTGCAATAAACCTCGAAAAGCTCCCAGAATTGTCATCATCGGTGGTGGTTTTGCCGGCTGCACCGCGGCGAAATATATCCGAATGTGGGCGCCTGACTTTGAAGTCATTATGGTTGAGCGTCAGCAGACCTTTGTTTCATGTCCTCAAAGTAATCTGATTCTCAGTCACAGCCGTAGTTTGCAGGATCTCAGTCAGGGCTACGACGGGCTTGGCAAGAATCACGGAGTGAATATCATTCATGCTGAAGTGGTTGCGATAGACACCGAAAAACGCCGGGTCAAGCTACATGATGACCTTGAGCTTGATTATGATCGACTGATTGTCGCGCCCGGGCTGGATATGGATTACAGCCGACTGCCGATGCTGGCGTCAGCCGAAGCACAACAGCGAGTTCCACATGCCTGGAAAGCCGGAGCGCAAAGCGTATTACTGCGTGATCAGTTAACGGATATGCGTCAGGGCGGGCTGATGGTCATGACCATTCCAGCAGCACCTTATCGTTGTCCACCTGGGCCTTACGAACGTGCCTGTCAGGTGGCTTTGCATCTCAAGCGGCACAATCCGCGTGGCAAGTTGGTGATACTGGATGCAAATGCCGATATCGTCTCCAAAAAATCTTTGTTCGTGGAGGCTTGGAGTGAACTGTATCCGGGGCTTATCGAATATCAACCGATGAGTCCACTGGAATCTGTGGATGTCGACCGCTTGACGGTTGAAAGTGCTTTTGACAGTTTTAAGGCAGATGTCTTGAATGTGATTCCGCCACAAAAAGCAGGCAAAGTCGCGCAGATGGCTGGCGTAATGGATGTCGACGGGCGATGGTGCCGGGTGGATTATCGCAGTTATGAGTCGCTCACGGTGCCGCAGGTTCATGTGATCGGCGATGCCGTTTCTGCCGGTGTGCCCAAGTCGGCCCATATTGCCAACTCACAAGCCAAAGTCTGTGCTGCAGCCATTATTGCACTGATGCGTGATGAACAGCCTGAACAGCAACCGGTTTTCAGTAATACCTGTTACAGCTTTGTTGATGATCATCAGGCGGGACATGTCGCTGCTGTTTATCGTTATGATGCTGAACAGGCTGATATGCTGCCAATGCCTGGCGGCGGAGTTTCTGCAACAGCCACAGCCATCGAGGGCGACTATGCGGTTGCATGGGCAAAAAATATTTGGGCTGATATGCTCAACTGACAATCAGCGAATTGTCAGAAGATGTCCCCGACCAAGCATTGCAGTATAATGGCGCGTCTTTCTGATAAATCTCCACCAGCTAAACAATCAAGAGGTTCTAGATGACTGAATTTTTACCGGGTCTGGAGGGCGTTGCCGCGACCAAGTCTGCCATTTCATTTATCGACGGTGAAAAGGGCATATTGAGTTATCGGGGCTATCCGCTTGAAACCCTGGCAGCCAACAGCACTTTTGAAGAAACAACGCTACTGCTGCTGGAAGGTGAACTTCCCACTGACACCTCCTTGAAAAGCTTCGTCAAAGATCTCAGAGCACATTACCGAACCAAATATCACATTCGTGAAATGATGCGACATTTCCCGGCAACAGGTCATCCGATGGACATGTTGCAAACCGCAGTTTCCAGTCTGGGCATGTTCTATCCCGGAACCGAATGTCTGACCGATGCCAATAGCTGTGAAGACATTGATTATGTTCGCAACATGACAGTGAATATCATTGCTCAGATGGCCCCGCTGGTGGCGATGTGGGAACATATGCGTCAGGGCTATGACCCGGTTGAACCACGCTCAGATCTCTCGGTAGCAGAAAATCTTCTGTACATGTTCACAGGGCAAGAGCCGGACCCGCTGATGGCACGCATTATGGACGTCTGCCTGATTCTGCATGCCGAACATACCTTGAATGCTTCAACCTTTGCCGCGCTGGTCGCCGGGTCAACACTGGCGTCACCTTATGCAGTGATTTCTGCGGCGATTGGTACCTTATCAGGCCCGTTACATGGCGGTGCCAACCAGATGGTGGTGGGCATGCTCAAGGAAATCGGTGCGCCTGACAAGGTTGAAGCCTGGGTGGATCACAAGCTGGCCAACAAGGAAGTCATCTGGGGCATGGGTCATCGTGAATACAAGGTCAAAGATCCACGTGCCAAAATCCTGCACAAACTGGTTGAAAAGCTGGTTCAGGAACGCGGCGGTCATCTGGATCAAATGTTTGAAACCGCACTTAAGCTGGAAGAAGTCTGCGCTGACAGGCTGGGCCACAAAGGCGTCTATCCGAACGTTGATTTTTATTCCGGCATTCTCTACTCAGAGATGGGGATTCCCGAAGATCAGTTCACCGCCCTGTTTGCGGTTGCCCGAAGCGCGGGCTGGCTGGCTCACTGGCGTGAGCAAATTGCCAACAATCGCATTTATCGACCTACCCAGATATACATTGGCAGCGAACAGCGGGAATACGTGCCCATCAGCAAGCGCGGCGCTAAGCCATAATCGTCTTACTGGGCTGGCCAGCAATTTCGCGAACCAGCCTGGGTACCAGATAACCTGACAAGCGCTGGCGCATGGTGGCAATCAGCGCTTCTCCCTGAGCTTGTGGCACATCAAAGTGACTGGCACCGGCCACCGGATCCAGCAAGTGCAGATAGTAGGGCAATACACCACATACAGACAGCTGTTCACTGAGTTGGCACAGTGCATCGGCGCTGTCATTGATACCGCGCAACAAAACCGTCTGGTTGAGTAACTGACAACCTGCCTGCTGCAAGGCACTGAGTGCCTGCGCCGTAGCTTCATCAAACTCATTGGCATGATTGGCATGAATGACCAGGATCACATTCAGTCGGCTCTCACTCAGGCTGCGACACAAATCTTCAGTAATGCGCTCAGGCAGCACCAGCGGTAATCGACTGTGAATTCTGAGTCTTTGGATGTGTTTGATTTCTGAGAGATCAGCAATGATTGATGACAGTTTCTGATCGCTGAGCACCAAGGGATCGCCACCGCTTAGAATCACTTCCTTGATAGTGCTATCCGCAGCCAGTGTCTCCAGCGTTTGCTGCCACTGACTGGCAAGTGGGTTACTGCTGCTGTAAGGGAAATGTCGCCTGAAACAGTAACGACAGTGAATCGCACAGGCGCCGGTGGTCAGCAATAAAGCCCGTCCCTGATATTTCTGCAACATGCCTGCCTGACGAACTGCCTGATGATCACCGACTGGATCAGCGACAAAACCCTCTGTTTCATAAGCTTCATCAATCAGAGGAAAAACCTGTAACAAAAGCGGATCTTTGGCATCGCCATAACGCATTTTGCTTAAATAGCTCGCAGTCACCTTGACCGGAAATTTTTTCAGTTGCAGTGGATCAAGTGCCTGCAGTTGTGATTGCAGGCCAAGACGCTGCAACAATTCTTCTGCGCTGGTGATGCTCTCGGCCAGAAGTTGTTGCCAAGGGGCGGCTGTCGCGCAGGGTTGTGATTGCGGTATCATAGGGCGCTTTGATTCAGAAACAGACGACGATCGTCCCTTAAAAGAGGTTAGCATGGCAACTTATAGTACCAATGAGTTCAAATCCGGACTGAAATTCATGCTGGATGGTGATCCTTGCAGCATTATCGAAAACGAATTTGTGAAGCCGGGTAAGGGACAGGCCTTCAACCGGGTCAAATACCGTAATCTGAAAACCGGTCGTGTTAACGAGCGCACCTTCAAATCCAACGACACGGTTGAGAGTGCTGACGTCGTCGAAATGGATCTGGAATTTTCATACACCGATGGTGAGTTCTGGCATTTCATGGATCCACAAAGCTTTGAGCAATATGCGGCAGATGCCAACGCAATTACTGAAAGCAAGGATTGGCTGAAAGAGCAGTACGTTTACACGGTCACTCTATGGAATGGCTCGCCGCTGCTGGTGACACCACCTAACTTTGTTAACCTTGCGGTTGTGGATACTGATCCGGGTGTGCGTGGAGATACTTCAGGTGGTGGCGGCAAGCCTGCGACACTGGAAACTGGCGCAGTTGTTCGAGTGCCTTTATTTATCGAAATTGGTGAAGTGCTGCGGGTGGATACGCGGTCAGCATCGTATGTAGAACGCGCCAAAGACTAATCTGACTTTGGTTTTTGCGCTTCAGCGGTCGGCTTCGATGATTTTATTGGCTTTGCCTGATGGCAGACACTGAATTGATGCAAAACAAACTAAAACGGCGGGCTCAGCTAATGGCTGATGTCCGCCATTTTTTTGCTGAGCGAGCTGTATTGGAAGTCGATACGCCGATGTTGTCATCGGCCGCACCCACGGCGACTTATCTGGACAGTTTTGCCACACACTGTGATGCGGGAGAGAAGGCTCACAGGCGTTATCTGCACACCTCACCCGAATTTGCTATGAAGCGTTTGCTGGCGGCGGGAAGTGGACCCATCTATCAAATCTGTCATGTGTTTCGTAATGGTGAGCTGGGCCGTCTGCACAGTCCCGAATTCACTATGCTGGAGTGGTATCGGCCCGGTTTTACGCTGCTGATGTTAATGCAGGAACTGGATCAGTTACTGCAAAAACTGACCGACTTTGCACCGGCGGTTTATTTCAGCTATGCACAAGTATTCAATGATTATTTGCAGATTGATTGCCTTCAAGCAGACGAAACGGAATTGCGTATGCTGGCATTGGACAAGATCCCTGCATTGCCTGCCAGCTGGCAAACTGATCGCGATGGCTGGTTGGAGTTATTGATGACGCAGTGTATTGAACCGCAGCTGGCTCAATTGTCCGCACCGGTGATGATTTATGATTTCCCGGCATCACAGGCGCAATTGGCAAGGTGTGTTGAGGATGCACAAGGAAACAAAGTAGCTGCCCGATTTGAGCTTTATGCCGGCGGACTAGAGCTTGCCAATGGCTATGATGAACTCACCGACGCCATTGAGTTACACAAGCGCTTTGTTGACGATAACCGCGTCAGAAAATCACTGGGCAAGGCAGAAATGCCGATAGATCAACATTTGCTGATGGCTCAAAGCCAAGGCTTGCCCCAATGCAGTGGTGTTGCATTGGGGCTGGACAGGTTGTTGATGTTATTGCTGGATACTCAGGAGATTGCTGCGGTGCAATCGATTGGTTTTAGCGACAACTGATCAATATTGCATTAGTCCTGGCAACCAGAGTGTCAATGCCGGGAAAGCAATCAATGTCACCAACACCAGCAGCTGTATGACAACAAACGGGCGAATACCTCGATAAACATCGCTGAGTTTCAGGCTCGGTGGGGCACTGGCTTTCAGATAAAACAGCGAGAAGCCAAACGGTGGTGTCAGGAATGAGGTTTGCAGATTAATCGCTATCAACAGGGCAAACCACAGTGGGTCAACGCCCATGTAAATGGCGACAGGCGCAATCACCGGCACCACAATAAAACAGATCTCGATGAAGTCGAGAAAAAAGCCGAGCAGAAAAATCAGCAACATGCTGAAAATCAGGAATGTCCACATTCCACCGGGCAAGCCAGTGAATATTTCCAAAATCAACTTGTCGCCGCCCATGCCCACAAATACCAGTCCGAAAGCCGTTGCACCGATAAAAATCAGAAACACCATACTGGTCAATCGAGTCGTGCGTTGCATGGCTTCAGTTAAGGTGCTCAAGGTGAGTCTGCGATGCAGTGCTGCCAGCAATAAAGCCCCCATGGCACCGACGGCTGCAGATTCTGTGGGAGAAGCAATGCCAAAGAAAATAGAACCCAACACGGCAAAAATCAGCAAGACCGGAGGAATCAGACTCTTAACGACGCTCAGGGCAAGGTTGGGCAGATCAATATCATTTTGCTGGCTGGCAGGTGCCAGATGTGGATGTCGCCATGCTACATAGGCGATGTACAGGATATAAGCCACAATTAGCAGAGTACCCGGCACAATCGCACCAATAAATAATTCACCGACCGGGACGCCAATGACATCACCCAATAAAATCAGAATGATGCTGGGCGGAATGATCTGCCCCAGTGTGCCAGACGCGGCAATGGTGCCACTGGCGAGTGAGGGCGCATAACCTCGTTTGAGCATGGCAGGCAAGGCGATAACCGCCATTGTCACCACAGAGGCACCCACTACACCGGTGGTGGCTGCCAGTAATGCGCCAACCAGCACTACTGAAATTGCCAGACCTCCGCGGATCTGACCAAACAATCTGCCCATGGTATCGAGCAATTCTTCCGCAAGGCCCGATTTTTCCAGCACGACCCCCATAAATACAAATAACGGTACAGCCAGCAGCGTGAAATTGGTCATCACGCCCCAGATACGAAACGGCAGTAAATTAAAAAAGTCGATACCGAGAAAGATGCCGCCAAACAACAAGGCAACTGCACCGAGGGTAAAGGCGACCGGGAATCCTGCCAGCAACAGCAGGAACAGCACGGCAAACATGATCAGCGCCCAGACTTCCATTATCGGGCCTCCTGTTTGTCGAGCACGATCTGTAAATTGCGGATGAATTCAGCGATACCCTGCAATAGCAGCAGACCAAAACCCACCAGAAGTGCCGATTTGATTAAAAAACGGTGAGGCAAACCACCCGGATCTGGTGAGGTTTCGGAAAACAGCCAGGAGTTATACACAAAAGGCCAACTGGTAAACAGCACCATCAAACAGAAGGGCATCAGGAACAGCACGGTACCGAGCACATTGATCCAGGCGCGCTGCCGGTCATTCAGCAAACGGCTTCTAAACACAATATCGACCCGCACATGGCCATCGTGTTTGTGGGTATAGGCCATGCCAAGCAGAAACAGCAGGGCAAACAAATGCCATTCCAGTTCCTGCAAGGCGACGGAACCGCTCTGAAACCAGTAGCGCATCGTCACGTCGTAAACGATTAAAAGTACCAGTGCCAAAACCAGCCATGAAACGGTTTTGCCGCTGAACTCTGTCAGCGCATCAATACGATGCTTTAAAAACTCAAGTTGTTTGTTCATTGTCAGGGAATCTGTCGCACACGATGGGCAAGTGTCCCACAATCCTCCGGCAAGCTCCAGAGACAGCCGGATAAAGTCGCTCATCTTCGCATCACAGATGTTTTGCAGAAGACGAACGAGATTTTCTGCAGATTGCTTTGTCACTGAAAATGAAAGAATTTGTTAAAAAAGATGTTAAAGTATTCGCATTTTTTCAACAGGGAATCTTGCCCGATGGAGTTACAAACTGTTAAGCAAAACCTGAGCCGTGGTTCGCAGTGGATTCGACTACTGTTTATGCTGGCATTTGCGGTTGTGCTGTATCTGTTGTTGATGTTGCTGTCGGTGGTAGTTGTCGTGCAGCTGATTTTTGCGCTGTTTACTGGCGCAGCTAATGCTAGCGTGCGAACTTTCAGCAGCAAACTGGCTCAATACATTCAGCAAATCGTGCTGTTTCTCACCTACAACATAGATAACAAGCCTTATCCCTTCAGCCCAATTGATGCGGTTTCAGAGGTGGATGACGTGATTGTTGTCGATGACTTTGAAGAAGTGAGAGATTCAGACACCAACGACGATAATCGCTCGACCCCTTAACTCGGAATAACTCATGCTTGCTCTGATTTCCCCGGCAAAAACGCTGGATTTTGAAACTGCACCTGTGACGAAACTTCACAGCCAACCGCGTTTTTTGGAACAGTCTCAACATCTGATCGACCAACTCAAGCAATTGTCGGCTGAAGACATTGCCAGCTTGATGAGCCTGAGTGACAAGCTGGCTGGCCTGAATATGGCACGCTTTTCATCCTGGTCTCTGCCGTTTGATCTGGATAATGCCAAGCAGGCAGTGCTTGCCTTCAAGGGCGATGTTTATACCGGACTGGATGCCGAAAGTCTGGACCAGGCAGGTTTCGAATATGCCCAACAGCATTTGAGGATTCTGTCCGGTTTGTACGGTGTGCTGCGACCACTGGATTTGATTCAACCTTACCGACTGGAAATGGGCACCCGTTTCAGTAATGCCAAGGGCAAAGACCTTTATGAGTTCTGGGGCAGTCAGTTACGTGAATCGATACAGCATGAAGCTGCGCTGGACGACGGTATCTTGATCAATCTGGCATCAAACGAATACTTCAAGGCCGTTGACGCCAAAAAACTCGATGCAAGAATCATCACACCTGTCTTCAAAGACTGGAAAAACGGCCAATACAAAATGATCAGCTTCTACGCTAAAAAAGCCAGAGGCCTGATGAGCCGCTTCATTATCGACCAAAAACCGGATGAACCCGAACAGATTAAAGCCTTTGACTATGAGGGCTATCGATTCAGCGCTGATATGAGTAAAGGCGATGATTGGGTGTTTATCCGGGACGCTCAGTAAAGCCCACTGAGATGAAAAAGCAAGGATGCTTAACATGAAATATTCAGCGATCACTTTCGGATTGCTGTGCCTGCCCTGTTCGATACTGGCCGATAGCCAGCTGCCACTGACCGAGGCTGAACAACAGTTTATTGAAGCACACGGGCCGATCAAGCTCTGCTCTGATCCAGACTGGATGCCTTATGAAGGCATTGATCAACAAGGGCGACACATCGGGCTGTTTTCAGATTTTCATGCACTTTGGGCCGAAAAAATCGGTGCCGAACTGCAATTTGTTGTCACTGACAGTTGGCCACAATCACTCGAATATATTCAGGCCGGACGCTGCGACATTCTGTCCAGTGCACAGGATGTCGCAGACAGGCGCGGCTTTCTCGCTGTCACCGATCCCTTTATCCATTACAACTTTGCTATTGCAACTCAGCCGGGTAATGAATTCATCATCGACCTCTCGCAGGTGCTCGACAGGCAATTTGTCTTGATTGAAGGCTATGCCAGTGTGGATATACTACGCAACGCCTACCCGGATATTGATATCACCACCGTTGGCAGTGCTCAACAGGGTTTGAGAAAAGTCGAAAAAGGCAAAATGTATGGCTATATCGACACAGTGCCCAGCATTAATTACCAGATGTTTCGGCATGGCATATCGCATCTCAAAATCAGCGGTGTGCTGGATCAGCATTATGCGATGTCGGTCGGCGTGCGAAGGGACTTACCGGAATTACTGGCAATTTATAACAAGGCAATTGCGGCGACTTCTGAAGCTGATCGGCAGCGAATACTCAGCAATTGGTTGTCGATACAGTACGAAGTGGTGACGGACTCCCGACCACTTCTCTGGTCATTGGCGGTTTCCTTATTGCTGGTGATACTGCTGACCTATCGCTACTGGAAGGTACGCGGTAATAACCTGCGTTTACGAGAGCTCAACAAAAAGTTGCACACCTTGTCGATCCAGGACCAACTGACAGGCTTGCTCAACCGCCATGGTTTACATGAGGCCTTTGCCAGTGAACTGGCACGAAGTACTCGCAGTCATCACACTTTCTCTCTGTTGATGATCGATATTGATCACTTCAAGCTGATCAATGATCGTTTTGGCCATGATGCAGGCGATTTGATTATTGCTAATTTTGCCAAGTTGCTCACTACGATGGTGCGTCAGCATGACGTTGTCGGCCGATGGGGCGGTGAGGAATTTATGATTATTTGCCCGGAAACTCCTTTGGCTGGCGCCAGGCAACTGGCAGAAGATTTAAGAACCAATGTCCATAAGCAAACCTTCAAACCCAATGGACAGATTACTGTCAGCATCGGGATCGCCGAATACCAACCGGGCGAATCAATTGAAGAATGTATCAAGCGTGCTGACAAGGCGCTCTACCAGGCCAAACATCTCGGACGAAATCGTTGTGTCGAGGCGGAAACTTGAGTCGAAGGTTATTCTTTGCTATCCAGCCACCGGCTGATATTCGTCAGGCAATGACTGACTTGTTCAGTATCAGACAGCAAGGGCTTAAATATCTGTCAGCCGATAACCTTCATGTGACACTGGTCTTTTTAGGGCAAGTGAAGTCGGAAACAGAAGCGCGATTAATTGAGCTAGCCGGGCATATTGAAATTTCGCCGTTCAGTTTGTGTTTCACCGAAGCTGAATTCTGGCCAAAACCCCGTATTATCTGTCTGACAGCTACAGAGGTTCCTGAGCCTCTGCAACAGCTGGTGCTAGCCTTATCTTCGATTGCTAAAGCGTGTGGCGTCACCATTGAGGAACGACCGTACCGACCGCATGTCACGTTGGTGCGAAAAGCCAATCAGCTGCTGCCATTGGAGTCGTTTGAGTTTCAATGGCAAGCACAATCCTTTGCATTGTATTTGTCAGAATCAACTGATGACGGGCCGCGGTACTCTGTCATCAGGCAGTGGCTGTTAAGTCCCGGCTGAACCTGTCTGAATTCGATCAATATTTGCTTCATCATTACATCATCTGATGTTAGGCTTTGGTTGGTATTGAATCACTGAGGATGACACATGAAATTTAAACTCATCATGGCTTTTGTCGATGAAGACAAAACACAGTCACTCATGGCCGCATCCAGAGCTGCTGGCGCTACCGGAGCGACAGTGATTAAAAATGCCAGAGGTCAAGGACTGGCAAAGCCTCTGGGGATATTTGGCTTTGAAATCATGAGTCCTCGTGATGTCGTATTAATTCTTGTTGAATCCCGCCGTGCAGATAAAGTGCTCACGGCTGTGCTGGAAGCGGGCAAGCTTGATGAAACCCTGGATACGGGTCTGGCATTGATGATTGATGTAGAGCAGGCGGTAGGTTTGACTGAGCACATCAAAAAGCTTGCAGAGGTCAACCCGCCAGATTGAGCGCGTTGACTTTTTCCATCAGAACAAAGCTTTGCTATCAGTGGCAAAAGCTGCCTTTCAGTGCTAGATAACACCACTGAGATCCGATCAAAGGGTCAGCCCTCTCAGCAATCAACACTCCAGAACTGAGCGTGGCATAATCAAGACACTGTCATTCGGGATTTTCATGGATTCTATTAATAGTCTGTTTTTGCTCAGCGGCTTTCTGATTGCCTTGAGCATTGTCGGTAGTCGTTTGTCTTCGCTATTTGGCTTGCCGTTACTGGTGATATTTCTGGTATTGGGCATGTTGGCTGGTGAGGAAGGACTACTGGGGATTCGTTTTGACGATTATTCCCTGGCCTTCACCATTGCCCATCTGGCCTTGGCAATGATTCTGCTGGACGGTGGCTTGCGTACCCGTTTATCGACTTTCCGTGTTGGGTTTAAGCCAGCATTATCTCTGGCAACTTTGGGGGTAGTGTTCACGGGCGGTATTGTCGGCCTGCTGGCAATGTGGGTGTTTGATCTGAGTTTGATCGAAGGCTTGTTGATTGGTGCCATTGTCGGTTCCACTGATGCGGCGGCAGTCTTTTCCATGCTGCGTGGTCAAGGTATCAACCTGAACGAGCGGGTGGGCGCCACCCTGGAAATCGAGTCGGGTACCAACGATCCGATGGCTATATTTCTGACCATTCTGCTGGTCGAGTTGTTAATGGGCAACGTCAACGGCATTGTTGATGGCGCATTGTTTCTACTGCAGCAATTTGGTCTTGGCCTGCTGGTCGGCATTGGCGGTGGCTGGTTAAGTGCTCGCCTGTTACGTTGGCTGGATTTGGCTCCCGGCCTGTATGCACTGTTGGCGCTTGCGCTGGCAATGTGTGTGTTCGGTGGCGCCAGTGCCATGGGCGGCAGCGGCTTTTTGGCCATTTACCTGTGTGGCTTGATGATTGGTAATCAGCCAGGCCGACATCTGAACTTTATCCTGCCCGTGCATGACGGCTTGGCATGGCTGAGTCAGATCGGCTTGTTTTTGATTCTTGGCTTGTTGGTGAATCCTAGTGAGTTGCTCAGCTTTGCATTACCGGCATCGCTGATCGCTCTGGCTTTGATCTTTATTGCCCGTCCTTTGGCAGTGGTGTTGTCGATCAAGCCATTTTTCAAATTCCGCTGGCATGAAATCGGTTTTATTTCCTGGGTAGGTTTGCGAGGTGCCGTGCCAATTGTATTGGCAATTTTTCCGGTGATTGGTGGCGTTGACAATGCCTCACTGTATTTCAATGTCGCCTTTGCCGTGGTGTTGATGTCCTTGTTAATCCAGGGCGGCACAATACCCTGGGTTGCACGCTGGTTAAAAGTGGAAGTCCCCACAGGCGCAGAACCGAATCACCGTGGTCCATTGGGAATACTGCCTGAAAATGACTATGAGCTGTTTGTCTATCGGGTAGAAAACGAAGACCTCGACAACCAGCCGATCCGTTTGCTGCGTTTTCCCTCAGGCACGCTGATTTCTGCATTGTTCCGCGATCATGTGATGCTGCATCCCAAAGGCAGTACTCGCTTGCAACTGGGTGATGTCATTTGTGTCATCAGTCGTAACGAAGATCTGGCAGCCTTGAATCGTTTGTTTAACGGCGATGCCAAACTCAAACAGGAATTGGCCTTTTTTGGTTCGTTCACACTAAATGGCGATGCCATGCTCAAAGATGTCGCCAAAGCCTATGGTCTGACGGTCAGTGCAGGTGAAGGCGAGATGACCTTGGGTGAATTTATTGCACTGCGTGTTGGTGGTCACCCCGTGGTCGGCGATGACGTTGATTGGCATGGTATTCACTGGGTAGTCAGTGAGGTCAACGGCGATAAAGTACTCAAGGTCGGCTTGAGGTTGTATTAACGCCATTCAGTTTTGCGCAAACCTTCCAGTATGTTGTCATTGGCTCCTTTTTCAATCCAAAAAATTGTATGGGCTATCTACTTATGACAGATTGCAGCCACTCAAATACGGCAACTGACATGCAATAGGCCCATACAATTTATAAAATTGTCTTTGTATTTGATTGCATTTGAGTAAATTGCCCTCTAGTGTGGCTTCCATAAATACATGGGAGAACGACCATGGCAGAGTGGCAGGCACGTATTGAATTGAGTGCCCGGACAAAGTATCTGGGCATCGTTGAAGCGCTGGAAACTGACATTTATACCGGACGAATCAAACCCGGTGATCGTTTGCCGCCGCAACGCAAAGTGGCCGGGCAGTTAGGCGTGGATTTGACCACGGTAACCCGTGCCTATAACGAAGCCAATCGCCGGGGATTAATTGAGGCCCGGGTAGGCAGTGGCAGTTTTATCCGTCGCGATGTTGAACTGCACTTGTTTGCTGATATGTCAGGCAAAAGAGCGTTGCTTGATTTAAGCATGAACAACCCACCGCAACCCACCAGTGCTGGATTACGTCAGGCTATTCCTGATGGGATCAGTGAGTTAATGGCCGCCGGTGAGCGCCTGATGCAGTTGAACTATCACCATAGTGCTGGCAATCCACATGACCGGCAAATTGCCAGTGACTGGCTCGGTGAAACACTGGATTCTGTCAGTGCCCAGCGTACAGTCATTTCCGCCGGTGCTCAGGCGGCTTTATTTGCCATTCTGCGACTCTGTTGTAGTGCTGGTGATGTGGTGGCTTGTGGTGAATGGGTCTACCCAGGCTTAAAAGCGGCAGCAAGCGCCAATGGTATTCAGCTTTGGCCTCTGGCAATGGATGAAGACGGTATTTGTGATGCGGCACTGGCCGAGGCCTGTCAGCAACAGAAAATCACCGCGCTGTATCTGGTGCCAGCTATCGACAATCCAACAACCACCACACTTCCACTTCAGCGTCGACAGGCGCTGGCAGCCATTATTGAACGCTATCAACTGCACTTGATTGAGGATGACCCGTATTCGGTGTTGTTGCCTGAGCCCTTCGCGCCAGTTTGTAACTTTGTTGCACAGCGAGGCTGGTATATCCGCACGGTGGCTAAATGTATCAGTCCCGGCCTTCGCCTCGCCTATGTGATGGCGCCTGATGACAGAGCCGCTCAGATACTTGCTCAGCAATTGCATGCTATCAGTGTTATGGCCTCACCACTGATGGCGGCTTTGCTGTCTGATTGGTTGCAACAAGACAAGGTGGCACAGTTTGCCATCGCCATCCGCGAGGAAAATCAGCAACGTCAGGCCATTGCTGAAACTTTGTTAGCTGATTTTGCGGTTCAGGCCAGCCCCTATGCCCAACATCTCTGGTTAAGACTCCCTGACAGCTGGCGAGCAGATCAGTTTGCTGCACACGCTAATGCGCGAGGCGTTGCTGTGGTCGATGGTCAGCAGTTCAGCGCCAATGGACAGCATTATCAATCAGCCCGTTTATCGCTGGGCTTGATTGCCAGTCATGACATGTTGCGTGAGGCACTGTTGATCATTGCTGAACTGTTGGCTAATCCGCCACAGCAGCAATCGATAGTTTGAGCGAGGCTGACTGATATGTCACAGATAACTAAACACACTTCAGAAACGCTACAGGACGAAATTATTGAATGGCAGCTCAATGCTGGAGAACAGCAGATCGTCGCTAAACGCATGCCCGGACGTTATCGTCGGCTGAAATGGTTTGGCATGAGTGTCTGGCTGATTTATTTCCTCGGGCCTTATCTGCGCTGGCAAGGCCAGCAGGCAGTTTTGCTGGATATTCCCAATCGGCAGTTTCATATTTTTTCAATGACCTTGTATCCACAGGATATCTGGATGCTGTCGTTGACCCTGTTGTTTTTTGCCATTCTCTTGGCGGTGGTCAGTGCAGTCGCCGGGCGAGTATTTTGTGGCTATTTCTGTTTTCAAACGGTATGGACAGATATATACACACTCATTGAAGAGTGGCTGGAGGGGAATACACCACAGAAACAACAAAAATTCCGCCAGGAGCCATTCAGCCTCAACAAACTGAGTCGACGCCTTACTAAGCATAGTCTGTGGATGTTGATTGCACTGTTGACCGGCATTACCTTTTCCGCCTGGTTTACCGATGCTTATCAATTGTGGCGCGATGTGTTTGCATTGCAGGCACATATCGCAGTGTGGATTGCCCTCGCAGTGTTTACCGTTTTCACCTACGGCTTTGCAGGTTTTATGCGTGAGCAGGTCTGTTTTTGGCTCTGCCCTTACGCCCGCTTGCAGTCGGTGATGTATGACCAGGACACTGTATTGCCTGCTTATGATGTGGAGCGAGGCGAACCGCGAGGAAAACTGCAGCGCGGGCAATTGGCGAGCGGGCAGGGCAGTTGTATCGACTGCAAACTGTGTGTGGCGGTGTGTCCAACGGGTATTGATATTCGTAAAGGTCAGCAAGAAGGCTGTATTACCTGTGGTTTGTGCATTGATGCTTGTGATTCAGTGATGGATAAAATTGAACAACCACGTGGCTTGATTCGTTATGCCTCACACGCTGAATTAGTAGATCATCAAAAGCCTCAAGCACTGTTGTTGCGACCGAGGGTACTGGTTTATTGCACCATTATGCTGGTGTCACTTGTTGGTGTGGTCTATGGTTTTGCCACATTGTCGCCAACTGCTTTTACAGCGCTGCCTGAGCGTCAACCACTTTACGTGCAATTGAGCGATGGCAGTATTCAAAATCGCTACACATTGAAGTTGCTTAATAAGCAAAATCAGCCGATGGAAGTGCAATATCGCTTGGAGGCTCCGACAGGGTTTACCCTGCATGGAGTGCATGAAAGTTATCACATCGAACCGGGGCAAATGTTGCAGGTAATGGCTCTGGTGAGACGCGAGGTTGATATGGATGCAGATGGCATTACTCCGCTGCGCTTCGTTGCGGATGTAATTAATGACGCCACTATCGAAATTTATCACGACAGCGTATTTATCGGGCCAGCGACCGGGAATTGAGTGTTGCTGTCATGAACTCGTTGATGATGGACATTTGAGCTGAGCCTCAGTGCTGGTCCCACTGAGGCTAGGTTTCAGGAGTCGCTGTTCAGTAACTTCAGGCTGTAAAGATCATCGCGCCGATCCTTGAGGTTGGTGACGGAACCCTCATTGCGGGTGAGTTTGAGTTTTTCCAGATCCATATCGGAAAACATGATCATTTCGGTGTTCGGCGTGGTTTCGGCCATGACTGCATCGTGAGGGAAGGCAAAATCTGACGGCGAAAATACCGACGATTGCGAGTATTGCACGTCCAGATTTTGTACTTTGGGCAGGTTGCCGACACTACCGGTAACGACGACATAACATTCATTTTCGATGGCTCTGGCCTGGGCGCAATGCCTTACCCGGAGATAGGAGTTCTTGGTGTCGGTCCAGAACGGTACAAAGATAATGTCCACGCCCTGATCAGCGGCAATACGGCCCAGCTCTGGAAACTCGATGTCATAGCAGATCATGATGGCGACCCGACCAGCATCGGTTTGAAACACCTCAAACTGGTTGCCGCCTTCAATGACCCAGTCCCGGCGTTCATGCGGCGTGATGTGAATCTTGCGTTGTTCATCAACCCGGCCATCTCGGTGGCACAGATATGACACATTAAACACTCGATCATTTTCCAGCAGAGGCATCGAGCCGGTAATGATATTGATGTTATAGCTGACAGCCATGTCCGACATTTCATTGCGAAACTGTTCAGTGAAGCCAGCCAGATATCGAATGGCACGGGTTTGATCCATTTGGTCGGTCAAGCCCATCAGCGGAGCATTGAAAAACTCTGGAAACAAGGCAAAGTCGCTTTTGTAATCGGACAATGCATCGACAAAATATTCAACCTGTTTCAGCACTTCATCAACCGAGTGAAATTCACGCATCTGCCATTGCACAGCGCCCAGCCGAGCCACGGTTTTCTGGTTGCCAACCATCGGCGCTGGCGGTGTGTAGAGAATATTGTTCCAGTCGAGCAGGGTGGCGTAGCCCAGTGATTTTTCATCTTCGGGCAGGTATTTATGCATCAGCCGCGTGACCTGAAAATCATTGGATAACTGAAAGGTAAGAATAGGGTCGTAAATTTCCCGGCGTGATACCTGTTCAATGTACTCGGCAGGCGACAGTTTATCGGCAAATTTGTGATAGTTGGGAATGCGGCCACCCGCCAGAATCGCCCGCAGATTCATATTTCGACATAAATCCTTGCGCGCTTCGTAGAGCCGTCGTCCGAGGCGATAACCGCGATAGTCGGGATGGATAAAGACATCCAGGCCATACAAGGAATCGCCGCTGGCGTTGTGCCAGATTTTGTCATTGCTGAGAATCAGATCGTCATAGGTATGCGGGTTGCTGAAGCGTTCGTAATTGACCATCACGGTCAAGGCAACCGCTATCAAATCTCCGGAATCTTCGATACAAATCTGCCCATCGGGAAACTGTTCTATCAGACCTTCAATCGTCGTTTTGGGCCAGGCACCGCCGATATCGTTGTAGACCACATCCATCAATTGCTTGAGCTGCGGATAATCTGCCATCGTCAGATTTCGCAGGTTCAGATGTAGCTCTTCGTGTGCCATACAGATTCCTTGAGTGAGAACGTTGTTATTCAGTCACTAATGACCCAGTCAGGGTTCCAGACCACTTCCCAGACATGCTGATCGGGATCGCAAAAATAACCGGCATAACCGCCCCAGAAAGTTTCATGGGCAGGTTTGAGTACTTGAGCCCCAGCCGCCGCCGCTTCATCCATGACGCTATCGACCTCATCACGGCTACTGACATTGTGTGAAATCATGGCATGTGATGGACTGGGGCTGTCGGCTTCAATCCCCAGTTCCCGGATGATGCTGGCTCTCGGCCATAAGGCCAGTTTCAAGGTAGGCTGCAGATCGATAAACACCACGGCACCATGATCGTATTGTTCACCGATGATGCCTTCGGTGGCTAATCCCAATCCATCGCGGTAGAACTGCAATGCCCGGTTCAAATCGTCGACACCCAGGGTGATGACACTGATTCTTGGTTTCATGCTGAATCCTCCGGAAAACGATTGCACATGACATTCGACCAGACGCTATCGGCGGTCCAGTCGGTGAATACCCGCTTTCTGGCCTGCAATTCGGACAGGCCCTGAACATGATGCAGATACAAGAACAAAAATGCTGAAGCCCGATAGTTGAGCAGACAATGTACCCAGACCTTGGTGCCGGCACGTTGTTCCATTAACTGATTGAACTGATTCCAGTGCGCTCGCTGGGGCTGGTCAAAAGGCACTTCGATATGCAGATAGTGCATGCCCAGTTCGCTGACAATGGCAGCTTCGTTTTTGAGTGCTTCGGGGTGAGTTGCTGGTAGCAGGTTGATCACCGTTTCAAAACCAGCGTCGGCGATTAATTGAAAATCTTCGATAACAGGTTGCCCTGATGAATGGATATGTTCATTCACCTGTTTAACGTTGATGATCCGCTGAAAGTCCATGCTGGCTCTTTATTGGGTGGACTGATTGCAGTTTAGCAGAGCCACAGGATAAAAATTCAATGTCTTTTGGTCTTATGGTTTCGGGTTATGCTGATGGACCCTGATGGAGTTGACGATGATGAAAACTGCTTTTGCATTCCTGTTGTTTTTAACCAGTAGTCCACTGTTTGCTGACCAGTCGCTTTGCGCTGAAGCACAAACCACGCTGGAGATGAATGCCTGTCTGTCAGAGATGCTAAAGGACACTGAACAACATATGCGCGTCACCCTGTCTGAAGCCATGCAACGCCATCAGGATGACGGTCAGGTAATGGAAGCCATTAGTGACAGTCAGCATAACTGGCAGTCATATCGAGACAGTCATTGCCGTTCTTTATACGAAATATGGCGTCAGGGCTCGATCAGAAATGTGATTTACCTCGGTTGTGCCATTCAACTGACAGAGGCACGTACCGAGCAGCTCAGAAACGACTATCTGACTTTGATGGATAGCGCTGAAACGCCCAAGCCGGGCCGAAAGCCTGAGCAGTCCTCAGGCAACCGACCGCTATAGGCTAAGTCAGCCCAGGCGCACGTCACATTCCGGCGCTTGGGTATTGGTGTCTGAAGAGCTCACCAGTACCGAGTTGTCCAGAAAATTGCGACCCACCAGTATCGGGAAAGTCAGGTGGCTGCGATCTGCCAGGGTAAAGCGTGAGTTTTCATAGTAATCGCCCAGACACAGTCCCATTTCAACCACGTAACGCGTTTGTTGGCCACTGGCTTGCGTGACTGTGACTTCATCGACCAACGGGCGTGACAGTCGATGTGATTTGCCTTCGTGATCCACAAAGGTGAATTCCACATGCTTTTCTCCACCTTGCTCGACCACTTCAGTATCGACTGCGTACATCGAGTTTGTTGCGGCTCCTGTGTCGAGTCTTGCGGTGGTCTCAATTCCACCTGGAAAGAGTTTCACCTTTTCTTCGTGACCAAACACTTTGGCTTGTTGCTCACCAACACCTGTGTCGGCCATCAGTGGCGCTGCCGTCATTAGCGATGCCAAGATCAGAGAACGCATGTTTCCTCCTTTATTCTAAAAGTCAGTCACAAGTCGCTAAAAACGCGATTTGCGTTATTAGGGAGTCATTCTGGTTTGAATAGTTCCATCATCGTAATAACAGCATGCGATGACGGCTTGATGACAGACTCTTGATTTCCAATGGCGCAATCCCCATATGCAGCCTATCAATTCAACAAGCCAGATGGAGGCATAACTGCAATGGGCGTTGACGCACATAAAGAGACTTTGGGGTTCCAGACTGAGGTCAAACAACTATTGAATCTGATGATTCATTCGCTCTATAGCAACAAGGAAATCTTTCTGAGAGAACTGATTTCCAATGCGGCGGATGCGGCTGACAAACTGCGTTTTGAAGCACTGTCTGATGATGCGTTGTATGAAGATGATGCAGAGCTGAAAATCCGCGTTGCTTTTGATGAAAAAGCCCGCACCATTACCATTACCGATAACGGCATTGGCATGAACCGCCAGGAAGTTATCGACAATATCGGCACTATCGCGCGTAGTGGCACCAAAGCCTTTTTTGGCAAGCTGACCGGTGATCAGGCCAAAGACTCTCAACTGATCGGCCAGTTTGGTGTCGGTTTTTACTCGGCCTTTATTGTTGCCGATAAAGTCACCTTAAAGACCCGCCGCGCCGGACTCACCGCAGAACACGGTGTGTTGTGGGAATCCGGTGGTGAAGGTGAATTCAGCATCGAAACCATCGAAAAACCGACTCGTGGAACCGAGATCACCCTGCACCTGCGTGAAGGTGAAGACGAATTCCTTAACGGCTGGCGTATCCGCAATGTCATTCGCAAATACTCGGACCACATCAACCTGCCGATTGTCATGAACAAAGAACCGGTGCCAGATGAAGACGGCAAGATTGATGACAGTGTCATTGAAGATGAAACCGTTAACAAAGCCACCGCGCTGTGGACGCTGTCGAAAAACGACATCACTGATGATCAATACAAAGAGTTCTACAAGCAGGTGGCCCACGACTTTGAAGATCCACTGAGCTGGAGCCATAACAAGGTTGAAGGCAACACTGAATACACCTCGCTGCTGTACATTCCATCTCGCGCACCCTTTGATCTATGGGATCGGGATCGCATGCACGGCATCAAGCTGTATGTAAAACGTGTCTTTATCATGGAAGACAGCGAGCAGTTGATGCCGCGTTATCTTCGCTTTATCCGCGGTGTGATTGATACCAACGATCTGCCGCTCAACGTATCGCGTGAGATCCTGCAAAGCAGCAAAGTCATCGACAGCATCCGCACGGCATCAGTGAAGAAAATCCTGTCTGAACTGAGCAAAATGGCCAAAAACGAGCCAGAGCAATATAGCAAGTTCTGGAAAGAATTTGGTCAGGTCATCAAGGAAGGTCCAGGCGAAGACTTTGCCAACAAGGAAACTCTGGCCAAGTTGTTGCGTTTTGCCACAACTGAGTCGGGCTCTGCCGAGCAAACCGTGTCGCTGGAAGACTATGTTGGCCGCATGAAGGAAAAGCAGGACAAGATTTATTACATCACTGCCGAAAGCTACGCCGCAGCGAAAAACAGCCCACATCTGGAAGTCTTCCGCAAAAAAGGCATCGAAGTACTGTTGCTGACCGACCGGGTGGACGAGTGGCTGGTCAACTCGCTGACCGATTTTGACGGCAAACATCTGCAATCGGTGGCCAAAGGCGATCTGGATCTGGGCGAGCTGGAAGATGAGCAAGAGAAAAAAGCCCACGAAGAAGTTGAGAAAAACTTTGAAGATCTGGTGGAGCGCGTCAAGAAAACACTCGACGAGAAGGTCAAAGATGTTCGCATTACCCATCGTTTGACTGATTCACCTGCCTGTCTGGTCGCTGATAACTATGACATGAGTGCTAATCTGGAGCGCATGCTCAAGGCAGCGGGGCAGCAAGTTTCAGGCAGTAAACCGATCCTGGAGCTCAACCCTGAGCACCCGATGGTGGCCAAGCTGAAAGACGAAAGCAACGATGACAAGTTCGGCGACTGGGTGTCTATCTTGTTTGATCAGGCGCTGCTTGCTGAAGGTGGTCAACTGGATGATCCGGCCAGCTTCGTCAAAAAACTCAATGCCATGCTGTTGCAGCAGGCTTAATCCGACTGTTCGGCCTCTCTCCTGTGCGCGGGGAGGGGCCGGTCATTCCCGAATACGATAGAATATCCCTGCCAAGCACCATCATTTAACCCGTCGCGATCACCGCGTAATCAGGACACCATCATGCAAGACAGCCCCCAACAGGATCATCTGCAACGTTTTATTTTTGACAATGCCGAGGTGCGTGGCGAGTGGGTTCAATTAAAAAGCACCTGGCAGGAAGTCAGCAAGCAACGTGACTATCCGGCACCGGTGGCGCATCTGCTGGGTGAAATGCTGGCGGCTGCCGCACTACTCACTGAAACGGTGAAAATTGAAGGTCGTCTGGTCTTGCAAATTCGTGCCAATGGCCCGGTATCAATGATGATGGTCGAATGCACCAGTGATCACACGCTGAGAGGTCTTGCCAATTGGCAAGGTGAGATTGCAGATACTGCCAGTTTCAGTGAATTGCTAGGTGACGGCACGTTGGCAATCACCATCGAAGTCGTGGGTGCCAAGCAACCTTATCAAGGCATTGTCAGCCTGCATGGTGACAATCTGTCCGCGGTGTTGGAGAACTATTTTCAACAATCAGAACAGCTTGATACCCGTATCTGGCTGACTGCTGATCAACATGCTGCCGCCGGTTTGTTTTTACAACAACTGCCGGGCGATAAAAAACCTGAACAGGCCGAAAACTGGTCACGTATTAACCAGCTAGCGTCAACCGTCACGCCACAGGAATTATGTGAACTGGATGCCATCAACCTGTTGCATCGCCTGTTTCATCAAGAGCCAGTTCGGCTGTTAACCACCACTATGCTTGAATTTGCCTGTACCTGTTCCCGCGAGCGGGTCGGAGAAACCATTCGCATGTTGGGTGAAGCCGAAGCCAATGACATTATCGAAGAACATGGCTATCTGGAAGCGGCCTGTGAATTCTGTAATACCCACTATCAGTTTGATAAGGTGGATATTGCGCAGTTATTTAACGACAGCATATCGCCCAGCAGTGATACCGACGTATTGCACTAGGGCTCAAATAAAATGTCGCGACTGCTGATATTAAGTTCTATTTTATTAATATTAGCCGGGTGCTCGGCGCGTATTTCGCCGCCCGCCACACCTGAAACCCCGCGCAGCATATTCATACTTGATCATGGCAAGCATTCCAGTCTGGTATTGAGTCAGGCCAACGGCGATTTGATTCGATATTCCTATGGCGATTGGCGTTACTACGCACAGGCGCAGACCGGTATTTTCTCCGGTTTCCGGGCAATTGCCTTGCCTAGCAAAGCGGCATTGGGCCGACGAGAATTACCGGGGCCAGCCACTGCCGAGAATGTTCGGCAACAGGTTAAAGTCGGTATCGAAAACATGCTCAGTCTTGAGGCCGAAGCCGAAGCGGTAGATCGCCTGCTTGAACAACTGCAACACAAGTTCGATGCCTCACGCGACAGCCTGTTGTATCGACCAGAATACGATCTGGAGTTTGTCCTGCATCCGGTCAACTACACCTTGAGACACAATTCCAATCGAGTACTGGGCGACTGGCTCAAGGCGCTGGGCAGTGAAATTCATGGCTGGCCGCTGTTGTCCGACTGGCAGCTTGAACCGGACGGAATGTAGCAATTACTTGGGACGTTTTTGGGCTTCTTTACGCCCGTCTTCCAAGCCACGGCGATAGGCTGCTTCTGCATCCGAATCCTTGGCAGGCCCATGATTGTGCCCACCGTGCCCCTTGTGCATGAAAACATGCATTAACGGGCACAACAGAATAATCAGCAAGGGCAGGTAAGGCAGAACGTGCTCAGCGTGCTCAACAAACAGGAAATACAGCGCGGCGCCTATCAGGATAAGTGTCGCCACTCCGTGAAGGCTGTTCCAGAACGTGGGTTTTGCTGACATGGTATTTTCTCCTTTACGGTGGGGCAGATAATTCTTCACGGGGCTGCAGGTGTATCAGCCGCATGCAGCTTCACGCGTTTGAGCAACAAAGAATTACCAATTACAGACAACGAACTTGCGGTCATGGCAACAACACCGATCATCGGATGCAGTAAACCGATAGCGGCGATCGGTATGGCAGCCACATTGTAGGCGCTGGCCCAGATCAGGTTTTGCACTATTTTGCTGAATGTAGCGCGGGATAGTTGCATGGCTTCTACCACACCAGTCAGTTCACCGCGCACCAGAGTGACATCCGCAGCCTCAATCGCGACATCGGCGCCGGCACCGATGGCAATGCCCACATTGGCTTGTTTCAGCGCGGGTGCATCATTGATGCCGTCGCCAACCATGGCAACGTGGTCACCGTATTTTTGCTGCAGGGCGCGAACTGCATCAACCTTGCCTTCCGGCAATACCCCAGCCTGAACCTCGTCTATGCCTACTTCAGCAGCGACCGCCCGGGCGGCGCGTTCGTTGTCACCGGTAATCATTACCACATGCAAACCCAGTGCGTGCATACCTCGAATCGCGGCTATCGACTCTTGCTTGATGGTATCCGCTACCGCAACAATGCCGCAGGCTTTACCGTCAACCGCGACCAACACGGCGGTGCGGCCGCGTCCTTCCAAGTCATCAAGTGCTTTATCCAGTGCCTCCAGACCGCTTACACCTTTCTCGTCCAGCAGCTTACGGTTGCCTATCAGTACCAGAGCACCATCGACCTTGCCGGAAACACCACGCGCGCCGGTGGAACGAAATTCTGTTACTTCGCCGGGCTGCACCATACGCTCGCCGGCACCTTCAACAATGGCGCGGGCAATGGGGTGTTCGGAGGCATTTTCCACCGTCGCAGCCCACTGCAATAATTGTTGCTCGGTTACGCCCTCGGCCGTGGCTAGTTCAGTCAGTTTCGGTTTGCCCTGTGTAATCGTGCCGGTTTTATCAAGCACCATGACTTTGACGTCTTTAAAAGTTTGAATGGCCTCACCGGAGCGGATCAGAATGCCTCGCTCAGCCCCAATACCCGAGCCCACCATGAGTGCAGTCGGTGTTGCCAAACCCAAGGCACAGGGGCAAGCGATAACCAGCACTGCAATAGCGGCGAGAATAGCCAGCACTGGTGTGCTTGCTGTCGGATCTACCCAAGGCAGGAATCCTGCACCCCACACCAGTATCGGACGAAGCGTGTCGGCAGCAACGAACCACGCCACAAAGCTCGCCAGTGAGATCAAGATGACCACAGGCACAAAACGCCCGGTCATGCGATCAGCGAACTCCTGGATCGGTACCCGCGAGCCCTGGGCCTGTTCTACCAGTTTGATCACCTGAGACAAAAAGGTATCACCACCCACTTTGGTGGCCTTGACCCGCAATCGACCCTCTTTATTGATGGTTGCGCCAATCACGGTATCGCCGGGTGCTTTGTACACCGGCACCGATTCGCCGGTGGCAATGGATTCATCCAGATGGCTTTCACCTTCGACCACCTCGCCATCGGTGGGTACTTTGTCACCCGGTCGAATCACCATAATATCGCCCGGCTGCAGTGCCTTGATCGGTACTTCCAGTTCCTGACCGTCACGTTCTACCCGGGCCGTTTTGGCACCCAGCGTCAGCAACTTGCGGATCGCCTGTGAAGCTCTGCCTTTGGCTTTGGCCTCCAGATAACGCCCCAGCAGGTGGAAGGTCATGATGGTCGCCGCCATCTCGATAAACGAGGTCATGGTGACAAAAAAGCCGGCCAGCCCGATCAAGTAGGGCGGCAGACTGCCCATGGAGATCAACACATCCATGTTAAAGGTGCGGTTGGTGAGTGAGCGCCAGCTGGACTTATGGGTGGCTGCGCCGCCATAAAGAAAAACCACCGGAAACGCCAACAACGCCACGATCAGCAGATAGCCGGGGATCGGTTGCCAGAACATATGGGGGATCATCAACAGCATGATCAGAGTCGTGGGTATGCCAGCAATCCACAGGCGCTTCAGCGCCTGTTGCAGGTAGGCACCTTCAATATCGGCATCTTTCCCGGCTTCGTCATCGTCAGCTTCGTAAATGGCCTCTGCAACGTCGTAACCGGCTTTTTCCACGGCTTGCTTGAGCTGTTCAGCAGTGGGGCCGCCCTCGGCTATCTCAATGTGAACCTTGTGGCTGGCGATACTGGTGCTGATATGCGAGATGCCATTGAGCCGCTGGAGAGACTCGCGCACTATACCAGCGCAGTGATCCGAGCCCATGCTCGGCACAATAAGCTGCACCGTGTTTCCCACCCCCGAACTGCTGGCCGACGCGACCTCATAGCCTGCCTTTTCAACGGCTGTGCGGATAGCGTTCAGTTTCAGCTTGCCGGGATCGTAATTGGCTTCGACTCGGTGAGCCGCGATATTGGTATGAATCTCACCGATACCGTCCAGACGTTTCAGTGAGGTTTTAACAATGCCGGCGCAATGATCCGAACCCATGCCTGGCACAGTCAGTCTTGCCAGGGCAGTGGTTTGTTTTGATTCAGTGCTCATGTTGCCCCCCTGTTTTATCTGACGGCAATGGCTGGGAATGTGACTCTAATTCCCTCGAGTGCTCGGGCAAACTGTCTGCCTTATCCTGCATGTCATGGTCATGGTCATGATCGTGATCGTGATGACCGTGTTGATGACCGGCCGCTAGTACACCAATGCCATGTCGATATACCAGTTCGCCGCCTTTATAGCCGGTGATGGCCAGCAAGCTGCCAGCCACCAAAATCAGGATGACAAACAGAAAATGACGCCGCCCCTGAAATTTGGCACTGCCAAACAGGTTAGCCAGTAATGACCATACGCCGAGCACCATAAACACAGTAGCTGTTATCAAAGCCCAATGTCGATGACTGGCCATGGCATGATGTTGTTCCAGCGTCGAGTGCGCAACGGTATCAAAGGCATGGGCACCGGTCAGCACAGTGCCCACTGTGAATAACACACCCAGCCAGAGTGTCCAGCGAGCGGTGATCTGCAGTCCGGCTAAAGGTATCAGACTGCCAAGCAGATGCAGCAAGACTGATGTGCCCAGCAGACCGATAGTGAAATGCACCAGTATGGGATGCCAGTTGGGAATAATTTCGATCATGTCACTTCTCCTTAGAACATCAATCTCAGCCCCAAAGACACCGTGTAGCTATCCCGACGCTGATCATTACTGCTGGCGATACGGGCAGTGCCACCAAACTTGCGGTCATAGCGCAGATCCAGATAGGGCGTGATTTCACGGCTGATTTCGTAGTTAAAACGCAACCCCAAGCGACCTGAAGTCAAACCTCTTCCCAGCTCTTGCCGGTCCACTCGCTGCGCGGCCAGATCTAGCCGGTAATACGGCTCGATGCCAAATTGCTGGGTGAACAACAAGTGGGTGCTCTGCTTGAGTCTGGCGGTGACATCGCCATAGTCACTGACAAACAGGTGGGCGTCGGTTTTCAGGAAATATGGCGCCAGACCATGCACACCAAACACGGCATAACTGGTGCTTTCGGGCTGAGTGTCGTGCCGAAAACCTGCCTGAACATCCCAAAACTCGGCAACATTGCGACTGTACATAGCCCACAATTCATTTTCCTTGAGCCGACCTTTTTGCTGTTTGGTTTCGGTTTTCAACCACAACTTGTGGGTATCGCCACCAATCCAGCCATCCAGATCCAGATGGGCAATGCCGCCCTCATTGCCACCACCGTATTGAGCTTCCAGCCAGAAAGCATGGAATATCTGTTGGCCTTTGTGATGCGGATCGGCGTCGGCGACAGCCGTGTTCAGCCATACTGCCAAGCTCACGGCAATCATCAGTTTAGTGATGGTCATGGTGATGTCCTCCGTGATGATGTTGGTGATGACCGGTGTGTTCTCCCGTTGGATCTGCCTCAGCCACCGCCATGACGCCCATCATGCCGGCGGCCATGTGATAGAGCAGGTGGCAATGAAACATCCACTCGCCAGGCTCATCTGCGGTGAGTAATACCGACATTTGCTGGCCGGGAGGAACATTAACGACATGCTTGCTCGGCAAATAGTCAGGATGCTGACCATTTTCCAGTTGCATAAACATGCCGTGCAGGTGCATCGGATGCGCCATCATGGTGTTGTTCTGGAAGATGATTCTTACCCGCTCGTTGTAATCCAGTTGAATGGGTTTGAAGTCTGGATCGCCAAACTTTTTGCCGTCCAGTGTCCATATAAAGCGTTCCATGGAGCCATCTAGCGTGACCACGATCTCACGAGAAGGTGGGCGATTGTCGGGCTGTCTGGTCAAGGAGCGCAGATCGGCATAACGCAATGCAGTGTGTCCCTCAGGCGTACCTGCCTGAGCCCAGCCGCTATTGCTTGATTCGAGGATACCGATGGACTGATGCTGAGAATCACCTTCATGACCTTCATGACCTTCATGACCTTCATGACCTGAATGCTCTGATGGGGCGGAATGTGATGGGTTGCTGTGGTCATGATCGTGCCCATGTCCATGTCCCATATCCGCCATGGTCAATAAAGCACGGGGACGATGCGTTGGCTGAGGGCCACGCATGCCGATCTCTGGTGCCAATGTGCCCAGTGCAAAGCCAGTGCGATCAATACTTTCCGCAACAATGGTAAATGCATCATGGCTCTGTGGCTGCACAATCACATCATAGGTTTCGGCGACGGCAAAGCGCAGTTCATCTACCGTGACCGGCTCAACATATTGACCATCGGCCTGCACCACGGTCATCGGCAGACCTTTGATACGCAGGTCATATATCGACATCGCAGAGGCATTGATAAAGCGTAAGCGAATGCGTTCGCCGGGTTTAAACACCCCCGTCCAGTTCTGCTCAGCGGTTTTACCGTTGATTAAAAAGGTATAGCCACTGACATCGGCCAGATCGGTCGGCGACATACGCATCTGTCCCCAGTCGCGAGCATCTCGCCAAACCTTGCTCCAGCCCTGCTGACGCACATCGGCAAAGAAGTCACCGACCGTGCGCTGGGAAAAGTTGTAGTAATGCGGACTTTTTTTCAGATTCTGCATGATGCGTCGACCACTGTGCTCGTGAAAGTCAGAAATCAACACAACATAATCCCGATCCGCCTCAACCGGGCTGTGGTCTTTGGGATGAATAATCATCCCGGCATAGTGGCCATCCTGTTCCTGGGTACCACTGTGCGCGTGATACCAATAGGTGCCGTTCTGCCGGAGCGGAAAGCGATAGGTAAAGGTTTCACCCGGCGCGATACCACTAAAACCACCCATGCCCGGCACACCGTCCATTTTCGGTGGTAACAACAAGCCATGCCAATGTACCGATGTGGGTTCATCCAGCTTGTTGATGACGTGAACGACGGCTTCATCACCCTCGGTAAATTCAAGTATCGGGCCAGGAATAGTGCCGTTAATCGTGATCCTGTCGACGGTTTTGCCAGTGATATTGACGGCTTCACGGTCAATCACCAGGGTGTACTCGGTTTGATTGGCAAAGGCTGAAAAGCTCAGCGATGCAGCTAACACAGTGGTCAGCCAAAAACGAATGATAGTCATCTGAAAATCCTCAGAAATGATTCAATTCGATATCCGCAAGGATACCGGCCAGAACAAGAGGATTAGCTTCGGCGGGGGGCGCTTGAATTTATTGGGATCGGGGTCAACAAGATGTGCGTTCGAATCACTCAAACGCACAGCAATATCAGCACGGCTCATCAGCAGTGGTGACAGGTCCAACAAGGCCGAATTGTGGCATTGGGCAGACATGCACATGCAAACATCGCCTGTGCAATGGGACTGTGTTTCATGTGTTGCGTGTGAAGCTGTGTCGGAATGACAGTCAGTCTCGCTCTGGCTCAGTTCAGTAGTCGTCAAAACACTGTGATCGGCATGCACCACAGGCATCAGCATCGACAATATAAAAATGCCGATAAGCAGGATGTGGAAACAAGGCGAGTGTTTGGTCATAAACAATTTACTGAAGTAGACAGCGTTTAGACACAGCATAAGCCAAAAGTTTTTCCGATGCCAAAATTCGATGAGAAATAATCGCTGCCATGCCATAAACGGACGGGCTATTGTAACTGACGAATCTCATCAACCAGTGGCAAAGATTTATCCAGCTTGATTTTCCGGCTTGATTGACCGAACCTCGTAGATCATCAAACCTTAAAAAGTCGCTGACTATCGACATCACAAGCTGCATTGGAGGATACCTCTTCTTATGCGTTATCTGAAAATCTATCTGCTTGGTTTATTGCTTGTTCTGCCAAATGTCGCACTCGCCGCGGATCGTGAAGTAACCGTCTGTGGATGGTTCAAAGAACGATGGGTTTTTACCCTGTGGAGCTCAGTAGCACCAAGTCCTGATGCCGCCAGAGTTGCCGGGCACCATCTTATCCAGAGAACAGAATTTACAACCGGTGATGACAAGGTTCTGAGAGGATACAAATATCAGGCTCAAGATAACAACGGCCTGGCAATGCAAGCAGAAGGCTACATTTTGGTGGCGTTGGGTAATGCCATGATAGCCGACCTGATGATTACGACTTTAGAACGCTTTTCTCAGCGCGGTTACGATGTCTATATCTACGATTACCGCGGCTACGGCGACTCACAAGGCAAACGCAGAATCAACGCCATCATCGAAGATTACAAAGAATTAGTGGCGCACCTGAACACACAGTATGAGAAACAGCTTTTATATGGCATATCGCTTGGCGGCGCAGTTATGGCAAACGTAATCGGCAGTGGAGCTCAATATGACCGCGTAGTGATTGACTCCAGCCCCAGCAGATTATCGCCTCATGGCTGCCCAAAGTGGTTGGACCCGGCAGAAAATATTCCAGATAACGCAAACAACCTTCTGGTGATCACAGGTGAAAAAGATTCAGTGCTAGGCCCCGACATGACCGCTGAGTTCAGAGAACTAGCCAAACAAAAAGGGGCGGCTGTATACAACGGCTCGAATTATGGCCATCCGTTTATGGACCGCAGATATGCAATTCACAATGAACGATTAAATCGGGTGATTGATTTTCTGGATGGTAGGGCAGGTGATTGAATGTTGGCACAAGCCTGAACCGGTGTTGCCTCATCTTTAGTATCCGAGCAGACACTTCTCACCTAATTGATTATTCACATTTCTGCTACAGGGTTTGCCAGCAATACATATCTGTGAAATATTCAGGCCATAACAATCAATGGAGTGGATCAATGAAAATCAAGTTGGCTGACCCCTTGAACCTTTGGTGTAAGGGCTTGTGCTAAATGTTGGCCATGATAAGGGTGACACTTATTGCTCTTGGACATCTTTTTCTTTTCAGTATTCCACCTTATTTGCCTAAACCCGCTAGTAAATTATTAAGTGAAAAGTTAGTTAGAATCAATAGGGTCAGAGTGTTTGATTTTGCGACTGGTTTTCCGCTGCCTTCCAAACCAGCCGCAAATGCGGGCGTTATGCCCTTCTTTCAACCGCCCTCCTTGATATTAACGCTTTACGTTATTAACGACATGCGTCAATTTTGAGCGAATTGCCTTGAGGAAAATTCGGCAACTCCAGGCAGCAAGCCAGTTGGATGATCTTAAGGTACCGCCCGGCAATATGTTGGAGCCATTGCATGGTGACCGCCAAGGTCAGCACAGCATTCGAATCAACAGGCAGTTCCGGGTTTGCTTCCGCTGGACCAAGGCTGGTGCGGAGGACGTTGAAATTGTTGATTACCATTAGGAGGTAACTCATGCGTAATATTGAAGCTGTAACGCCAGGCGAGTTGCTGAAGGAAGAGCTTCTTGAGCCGATGGATATTTCTCAATACCGTTTGGCTAAAGAAATCGGGGTGCCTGCTCAGAGGATCGGCCAGATTATTGCTGGGAAGCGTTCGATAACCGCAGACACGGACCTGCGACTTTGCCGCTTCTTTGGTTTATCCAATGGCTATTGGTTACGAGCTCAGGCTGCCTATGACACTGAGATTGCGAAAGAGACCCTAGAGGATCAGTTGAAGAATATTCGTCCGTGGAGTGCTGCATCAGAGGTCGGAGACAGGGCATAACCAACGGCTGCACAGCGACCGATTTTCCGCTGCTTCGCGGCTCCAAACCGGTGCGTGAGCCGGACGTTATGAGTATCCATACTCGCGAAGGGAGTCATAAGTGTTTAACGTAAAAGCAACTCAGCATGTTCTGGCGGTCAAGGATCTTGAGAAGACCGAGAGCTACTTTCTCGACAAGCTTGGTTTTTCCGTCCGGTTCCGTGCAGACGGCTGGTCGTTCTTGAGTCTCGGCAGTTTTCATATCATGTTGGGGCATTGTCCGGATGAGCTTTCGGCCCGTGATACGCATGAGCATTCGTACTTCGCGTATGTGAACTGCGTGGGCATTGACGACCTCTACCGCGACTATCAGCAACGCGGCGCAGAGATTTTCCAGGCAATATCGGATAAACCTTGGGGCTTACGTGAGTTTGGTGTAGCAACACCCGAGGGTCACCGAATCATGTTCGGAGAAGACATTGAGTCATCAGGGAACTCATAACCAGGCGGTCAACCGGACGCCAAAAGCGTGCCGCTTTTGGTCCCCTCCGCTGTCGCTCCGGCGCCGGTTACCTCAGCGTTAATTATTCTGCGCTGCCGCATCAAGCTTATCCAAGAGTTCAAGACCGCGCTTAACGTCACCTGAGGCTGCAAAGGTACGGAAGCGGGTTTCACTGTCAAACTCGGCAAGTGTTTGGGTTGAAACGTGGCCTGGCAATTCATTTTTAGTACGGAATGTACGGAATAAGTGAGTTGATAAGCAAAGAGCAGGGCCGGTATCAGTTTTCAGTTTATGTATACGTGCCTTAGTTCACATTAATTTCAAAATTCATCGGGTTGTCACAATAAATCACTATCTTCAGGTTCGGTGTTAATCATCCGACTTGGAGGCAATGTGAAAAATACGCATAAATTATTACTCGCTACAATGCTGAGTGCTCTTTATAGCGCACCGGTAATGTCTAACTGTATTGCAGGTGGCGACGCTGATTCCCCGACACTGCTTTGCACCGCAACTGACAGCGGCAATATCAATGACAATCGGAACAATCTGGCAGTGACTATTGAGGAAGATGCCGAGCTTGTACGTGCAAGTGGTCGTCCTGTGCAATTGGGTGGTTCGAATCAGTCGGTCAATAATCTGGGGCTGATCGAAAGCGGTAATGATGATGCGATTCGTGGCCGAGGTGAAAACCTGACCATCGACAATTGGGGCACGATTATTGGCGGTGACCGGGGTATCCGTCTTCAGAATGATGCTCACAATTTCACGCTGATCAATCAGGCAACCGCTGAGATATTTGCAGTGCGTCAGGCCGTGCGCTTGGACGAAGAGTTTGCCCTCGAAAATGCACACATTACCAACTATGGTTTGATCGAAAGTTCTGAAGGCCGTGCCATTCAAAGCCGTGGACCGGGCACTACCGTGATTAACTACGGCACCCTGCGCGGTAATGAGGAAGTGATCGAGGCGCGCGAAGATTTCTATCTGGAAAATTACGGCACTATCGCTTTGCACGGACTGTCATGGGATGCTGACACACGGACCTGGACCAATACGGGTGCAACCAGTGATGAAGACGGTGTGCAGTTCGCTAGTGGCGAAGTGCATAACTACGGCGTGATTCTCGGTACTGATGACGGGATCGACATCGACGAGGGCTTGGTGCATAACTATGCAACGGGCGTGATTATCTCTACTGGAAGTGCAGATGATCCTTTAAACGGTGGTAGTGGTATTGATATCGATCCGTTCTTCGAACCCACAGTGGGTGAGGTGCGTACTGCAGGGCCTTTGACCATCATTAATGAAGGCTACATCGAGGGTGTTAGTGCCATTGGCGCCGATGAGGCCAGCACGGCCGAAATCACCATTGAGAATAGCGGCACTTTAGTGGGGCGGGGAGGTAATGCCATTGAGCTTGCGCCTAATCAGGGTAACAGCAGCCTTCTGCTGACAGGCAATAGCGAAATTATCGGTAATGTTATTTTTGGCAGTGGCGATGATACCTTGATCATTGATGGGCTGAATTTGACTTCCGGCCTGCTGAGCACGGGCTTCTTTGATGGCGGCTTGGGGTATAACAGCGTTATCTTTAATGACTTTTCCTTATCCAATATTTTGTCGATTGATATGACTGATGCGCTGATATATATGTCATTTGGCATCGCCAATAACGAACTGTTCTCTGGGAGTTTCACTAACTTCTCATCATGGACGTTTGGCATTGATGGCACTTTCTCGACCAGTGCATTAATCAGTCAGTTTTCGAATCCAAGTGCCGTTCCGTTACCAGCCGCGTTGCCGCTGTTCGCTTTCGGACTGTTGGGACTGTGGGCAGGCAGAGCACGCCTGTTGGGTTAGCAACCGACCAGGGACCGAACCCATTAATAAGTCAGTTATGACTTAAGATTCGATTCCCACATCAGCTTAATATTTAGGGCCAGTGTAAAACTCAGCATTATGAGTGTTTGCACTGGCCCTAAATTAATTTACCCTGAAGTTAAATCTACTCGACCATCTGAACATATCTGATGCCGAGGCAGATATTTTGGATACTCAACACTCAGGATGAAACATGTTTCCAGCCCTTCATGACGTTTTGGCAGGTGTGATAGGCGGCATCATTGTCGCGCTGATCGGTTGGGGGCTGACCGTTGCCAAACAGTTATATGAAAAAAAGAAATTTCCGATAGAAGGCGAATACCTTACCTATTTTGAAGATATGGAAGACGGGCAACCGGTCATGGTCACTTCGTTAACAAGTATCAAGCAAAAAGGCACCAGAATTATCGGTAAAAACACCTTGCCCGATGGCCGCAGTTGGACCATCGACGGCAATATTGTCGGCACAGGCCATGTGGCCGGTGTGTATTCTGCCGATGCGACTTATGACGATGGTGTCGGATCTTTTTACCTGAAAATAAACGGCGATAATCTGGATGGCATGTGGTCGGGCTATGACAATGAAAATAAGACCACCGCTTCTGGACGTTACTTCTTCAAGAAAAAAGCGCAAATAACTATCAGCGAAGCGACCGAGGCTGATATTCCCAGTATTTTGAATCTATCTATTCCCTTGTTTGGCGAGGGCTATATCAAAGACGTGTCCGACTATATCAACAGCCAGGATGGGGCGGCATTTGTCGCCAGAGAAAACGACAAGGTTGTTGGCTATGCGCTGGCAAAACGCTGTGAAAAGAATGACCTGCGAAATCTGTTTGGCGAGGATGAAAAGATTTCCGTGGATATCACCCATGCAGACAAGGCCGGGTATTTAGGTGTCATCAAAACCATCGGAGTGTCGCCACAGCGCCAAGGTCACGGCATTGGCGAGGCTCTGTTCAAGGAAGCAGAGTCGAGGCTTAAAGAAAAAGGCGTTAAAATAATTGTGGTGCCAGGCTGGGTCGATAACGGCAAAACCAATATTGACGGCCTGATGAAACACTTTGACTATTCGCCTTTTATGTTCGACCCGGAATATTGGAAAGCGCGTTGTGAAAAAGAAGAATTTCAATGCCCGAACAAAAAAGGAACAGCGTGTGTTTGTGGAATAAAGTTCTATAAAAAGTCTTTATGAAAACAGCATGGCTGTGATCAAGCCGCAGGATGCGGGGTTAAATAGCTCGAGGTACCCCCCATGGAACTGGACGACGATATTTTCAATTCATTACTCAAGTACACCAAGGCTTTGTCTGTGGCGCTTGGGTATCGTGATCTTTCAACACAACTGCATTCAGAACGGGTGCAAGAACTGTCAGCCAGTATTGGCGAATATTGCGGTTTAAATCGTAAAGAGCTCAATACGCTGGTAATGGCGGCTTCTTTTCACGATGTTGGCAAGATCGGCATTTCCGACAATATTCTGCTCAAACCAGCCAAGCTCGATGAGGCTGAGTGGTTGACGATGAAAGAGCATTCGGAGATAGGTGAGAAGATCATGCTCTCGACCGAGCTTGAGGGCGCGCCGCAAGTTGCCCGGTTGATTCGTCATCATCACGAGCACTTCAATGGCATGGGCTATCCGGATAATCTTGCCGGTGAGGAAATTCCTATTTGCGCCCGCATTATCAGCATTGCAGACAGCTACGACGCCATGGCGGTCACGCGGTCATATCACCGCGTCAGAACGCACTCGGAAATCATGGACATTCTGCATGAGGAAACCGGCAAGAAGCATGATCCCGAGCTGATGAAAGGCTTTTGCAAGATTATCGAACGTAGTCATCATCGAGCACCTTGATAGTCAGCCTTTTTTCACTGCGTAGTTGGTGAAAAGTGTCTAACTACTCAATAGTTTTGTATCAAGACTATGCTTCTGCGGACAAATAATTAAGACATTTTAAGTCTGTAGAAAGCCAATCAAAGCGTTATCAAAGCCGCTATACAGATTTTTATTGCCAATGCTTGAGAACTGTGGAATATTGCATTTCGCAAACTATTCTCAATGGATTCGGGAAATAAAAATCAGGTTATGGAAAACACGCTCTACCACTCAGCAATTAATCAATCCAGCCTGTTTTATCAAGCGGCTTCACAGCATACTCAGTCTGCTGATGTACTCATCCCAAAACACTCTCTAAAGCAGTCAAATTTTGGCATTGGTTTCACCCTGTGTGATTCAGAACTGCCACCTGTAAGTTCTCGTGTCACATTGGCTTTTCTGGGGGATAAGCCTGATAGTTTTCACATGAGCTTGGACCAGGCCTGAACAGGGTTAACTGGTTTTTTGGCAGTAAAAAAGGACATAACAATGGAAGTTGAAAAACACTCAGGACTGGGGATTGCTTCATTTATCACAAGTATTGTCTCTGGCGTATTCATCTTTTTGCTCATAGCGGTTGCGGGTGTGATGGAAGCTTCCACTCCTGGAGGGCTTGATGAGGAATCTGCTGCGGCCGTGATGATTGGTTTTTTCCTGTTTGCTTTTCTGGTAACGACGCTTATTGCATTCGGACTGGGGATAGGTGGGCTGATTCAGAAGGGTCGAAAAAAGATATTTGCCACCCTCGGGACTGTGTTTTCAGCAGTTATTTTTGTGTCGACAGTACTGCTTTTGATGGTTGGCTTAATGATGGGATAAAGCGTTTTCTTCGGAACCTAACTTTAGGAGGAACTCGATAAACATTTGAATTGCCACGACCAAGATCTTTAACACCTTACCTAAATTTTCACGGAGAGAAACGGGACATGATATCAATGCCCTTTTACAAAAGTAGTTTACGCGTTGTACTCGGCTTATTTTTGATTGCACTTGTTGGTTGTGCGACGGAGAGCCACCAAACAGTTGAAGTAACCCCCGTACAGACTCATCAAACACCCTATCACGGAATAAAATCAACACTGGTCGTGGGACAGTTTGAAAATCGCTCATCTTATATGCATGGCATTTTTTCTTCTGGTGCAGACGAGCTTGGCAATCAAGCCAGAACCATTCTGAAAGCCGGTTTACAGCAAACCAATCATTTCAATGTGGTGGATCGCGCCAATATGAAAGTACTTGAAGAAGAAGCTGGTTACAGTGGTGTCAGCCAGAAAATCAGTGGTGCGCGTTATGTGGTATCAGGCGCGATCACAGAGTTTGGTCGGAAGGTGACAGGCGATAAACAACTTTTTGGCATTCTGGGCCGGGGCAAAACGCAAACCGCTTACGCAAAAGCTACGCTTAATATCGTGGACGTAAAAAGCTCAGAAATTATCTACTCAACCCAAGCTGCCGGTGAGTATGAGCTGAGTAACCGCGAAGTGATTGGCTTTGGAGGTACCGCAGGTTACGATTCGACTCTGAATGGCAAGGTACTCAATCTGGCCATTACGGAAGCTGTAAATAATATTGTTAGCGATATGCATAACGGCGTACTGACATTAGAAAACGCTACTAAATAAGGGATTATTTATGTCAATTCATAAACTGTCAGTGGCTGGCGCTGGCCTTGCATTGATGCTTTTAACAGGGTGCGCGCAGCAACCCAAGCAGTTGTATCACTGGGGTGACTACGAAAACTTGCTCTACATTATGTATACAGAGCCCGGTGCTGCTGACCCAGATATGCAAATTCAAAAACTCACCGCAGACATTCAGCAAGCGCATGCCAAAGATCTGCGCATCGCTCCGGGTATTCATGCTCACCTGGGCTATATGTATGCATTAAAAGGCAACATGGCCTCTGCAAAAGCAGAATTTATCAAAGAAAAGCAGCTCTATCCCGAATCAGCGATTTTTATTGATGGCATGTTGCAGCGTATGGAAAAAGGAATGGACTCATGATGATTAAACGGACATTTTTACTACTGCCATTACTTATGCTAATGCTGCTGACGGGCTGTGCAACAACCCCTGAGCCGTACAATTATGATGCTTTGCTGGCGGCTAAACCGCGCTCTATTTTGGTGATCCCGCCGTTGAATGAATCCTTAGAAGTCAACGCCTCGTATATTGATCTCTCAACCTTGTCTCGGCCGCTGGCTGAGAAGGGCTACTATGTCTTTCCTGTCGCCGTTATCGAAAATTTTATGAAAGAAAACGGTTTACCCACACCGGACGAAATGAATCAGGTGCCATTGGATAAACTGCAGGAAAATACGGGCGCTGATTCGGTGTTGTACATCCGAATCTCTGATTGGGGACAGAAATACACCTTGCTGGATTCAACTACAGTTGTGCGGTCACATGTAAGACTTGTTGATGCCCGCACAGGTGCATTATTGTGGGATGCAGATGCATCGGCGGTTCAGAGTGGCTCCAACAGCAGTGGTGGAATTTTAGAGGCATTAGTTGCGGCAGCCATTACGCAGATTATCGGCGATATAACTGATATGACGCCATCTGTTGCAAGGCTAGCCAACGCTGAAGCAATTAACAATCCTCAGCGAGGTTTGTTGAATGGTCCGTATGCACCACCGCAACACCCTCAATAACCGGCATCATGCCCAGATCATCAACATGGGGGGCGACTGTCGCCCCCTAACTGGTTAAGAGATTGAGGCCAGCCAATCCTGGTAGCTTGGTTTGGCTTGTGAATGTAAGCCGGAAGCCCTGAAGGCTTTTTCACTGTCAATAATCTCGCCGTTGTATTCGAAGATATTATCTTCTGAGTGATGTCTTATCCAGGTTTCAAAGTCAGCCATGTCAGTATTTGTTCTCATCAGTTCATTCCTTGCGTGATTAAAGGTTGTTGCTGCAACTTGGTTGCGTGCAATTTAATCGCGGGAGTGTTTAATTTGTGTGAAAACAAGTGAGCATATTACTTATTTGTGAGCTGGCTCACATTTATTTTCCGGTATGGCGAGTCAATTTCTATTTTTTAGCTAAACAGCGCATTTTTATTGCACTTGAGCGCTATGAGTTAGATACCAAAAAACTGATAAAAGCGTCGCATCTGCCGTTGTGCTTCTGCGAGTGTCATCGTGGTGAATCTGAGTTCGGTCATCGCTTGCTGCTGGGCCAGCAAGAACGCATCCATTGAAAAGACGCTGCCAAGTACGGGGTAGCCGCCAATGGTTTGCCGATCTTTGAGCAGGATGATGGGTTGACCATCTGGGGGGATCTGAATACTGCCAAACGCAGTGCCTTCGGAAATAATGCCTTTGACCTTGGGCTTGATAGCTTCACCCTGTAATCGCAGGCCCATACTGTTGCTCTGGGCCGAGATTCGGTAGGTGTGGTGAAACAGTTTTTGCTCTTCCGACGGGCTGAAATCATGGCGGTGTTGATTGACGATAACGCTGACAATCAGTGGTTGTTGATAGTCTGGAACAAACATTGATGGCACGCGGGTTCTGATATCTTGTTTGGATTCCTGGCAGGAGATAAGGTCACCGGCTTTTAGTGGACTGCCTGTTCCATCAAGACCACCAATTTTTTCACGTATGACGGTGGCCACCGAGCCAAAACTTGGTGTTATCTGAAAGCCACCCTTGACCGCCAGATATGTTCGAATGCCTGATTTTGCGTAGCCAAAGCTTAATGTATCGCCTGATTTGATTGCGTGACTTTGCCAGTTTGCCAAGGGTTGGTTATTGCGCGTTACCAGCATATCGGCGCCGGTAATGGCGATCTGGCTGTCTGTTAAAGCCTGAAGTTGCAGACCGCCAAAACAAATCTCCAGCGCGGGACTGTTGGCGCGATTATCCAATAAACGATTTGCCCACAGATAGGCTTGTTCGTCGGCCGCGCCTCCAGTGCTTAAACCAATGTGTCGATAATTAAATCGGCCAAGATCCTGAACTAGCGTCAGCATGCCGGGTTTGAGCACTTTGAAGCCCGTTGGCATCATGACAAAACGCCTCCAGCCTCCAAAAACTGCTGTTTACTAATCGGCTTGAACTGCACTCGGTCGCCGGTTTTCACTGGACATAATTCAGTGTGCGTTCGGTCAAACATCGGCATGGGAGTTCGACCCAGAATATTCCAACCGCCTGGTGTTTCTGTCGGATAGACAGCAGTTTGCTGATCGGCAATGGCAACAGAGCCAGCACTGACGCGTTGTCGTGGTCGATCCAGACGCGGTGTTGCCAATTGCTGACTGACATGTCCCATATAGGCAAAGCCGGGCGCAAAGCCTATGGCAAATACCTGATAGCTGTTGGCGGTATGCCGATGAATGACTTCATCGATGTTGATCTGATGGTAGTCAGCGACCCGCGGTAAGTCAGGTCCGACCGCTGGGTCATACCAGACCGGAATTTCAACCAGGCGGCCAGTGACCGAATTGTCGATAATAAGCTCAGCAAGCTGCTGCGCTATGAGGGTTTGAATGCTGGCAAAGTCATGCTTTCGCAGATCATAAAACAACATCAAGGTGGTATAGCTCGGCACCATGCCGCGAAGATCTTGCCCAAGGGCACGTTGCAGACACTGGCTGGCAGCAGTAATGGTTGGCACTAAATCCAGCTGAATCTGCTCGCCAAAACGAATCAAAACAGCATCTAATCCTGCGGGTTCAATGTGCCATATCGCCTTCATTGCACGTTGTAAATGGTATTGAGTTGATGGCGAAGTTGTTGCAGCACCTTGAGCGATTCGGGATTGTCGCCGTGCACACAAAGCGTATCCGCTTGAATACGGAGTCTTTGGCCACTGTGACTGATGACTTGGCCTTCTGTTGCAAGCAGCATGGCCTGATCAAGGATGCGTTGCGGATCATCCAATACCGCCCCGGCAATATCGCGTGACAGCAGCAGTCCGTTATCGTCATAGGCACGGTCGGCAAACGCTTCAAATAATAAATTGATACCCACGGCATCGGCCATTTGCTGTTCAGCGTGATTATCGCCTTTGGCTAACAGCATCAGTGGCAAATTTGAATCATAGCTGGCAATCGCCTGCATCACGCTTTGAGAATCGCCTGATCACGCATCATGTCGTTGTAGAGTGCGCCATGCGGTTTGACATAGCTGACCTGCAATTGATGCGCCTGACAGATTCCGGCTAACGCGCCGACTTGATAATGAATCAGCGAAATGATTTCCTCTGCTCGTAATTGCATGCTGCGCCGACCAAAACCCACCAGATCCGGATAGCTGGGGTGCGCACCGATTTTTACGCCGGATTGTTTAGCCAGCAGAACCGTGCGGTTCATGGTCAGTGGATCTGAAGCATGGAAACCACAGGCAATATTGGCCATGTCAATCAATGGCATGGCTTGCTCATCCAGCCCCATCGACCAGAGGCCAAGGCTTTCGCCCATATCGCAGTTGAGCAGCAGTTTTTTGTGGGTGGTTATTGGCATGTTGTTGATGATTTTTTTGCTGATAAGTCAAAAGCATACACAAATCAGACCGTCAGTTGATCCGGAGCAGCGCAGGCAATGCTATGCTGAGCTTACACCAACGGGGGAATTTAATATGAACCAGTTTTTTGCTTCGATGCCACGAGGGATGGCCGTGATCAGTCTAGCCATCGTGGTCAGCGGTTGCGCCGCTTATGGTGCAGCCTCTGGTGGGTATAACAGTGCACCTCGCTCTAATGAATATGTGCCGCAGGGTTATATGCCACCGGCGGGGCAATGCAGAATCTGGTATTCAGATCGCAAACCGGAACAACAACCACCTGTCGGCAATTGTGCTGAGTTGGAGCGACAGGTACCTTCGGGTGCCCGGCTGTTGCGGGGCTAAGAGTGGTTCCGCTAAGTTATTGCAACCAATACAAAAAGTTCGCACAGCGTTTGTCCGGAATCTCTGCACGGCCTGAATAGATTCCCGCCTGCGCGGGAATGACGAGTGTGTTAGCGCGGGAATGATGCGAAAACGCAGGAGTGATGGCTGAGTTGAGATTGGCAATGATGACGAGCCACCTCCAGGTGAACACTTAATCTCCCCCGTCTTTCCGGAAAACGCACAGCGTTTGTCCGGAATCTCTGCACGGCCTCAATGGATTCCCGCCTGCGCGGGAATGACGAGTGTGTTAGTGCGGGAATGACGAGAATGAAAAGGCGGAATGACGAGAATAAAAAGCAAGAACGACGAGTGTGTTTGTGTGGGAATAACGAGAGTGGCGCGGGAGTGCCGAGGGTGTTCGTGCCGGAATAACGTGAATGTTCTGTGGAATTACAACGAATTCACGTGGAATCCCACAGATG